>CASEGX010000078.1 GCA_949287505.1 uncultured Spirochaetales bacterium
CCCGGATCAAGGGCATGCTCGGCATCGATGAATGCCGCGATTCCGCCAAGCTTCTGGCTTTCTGCAATGGCATGTAGGGCAAGAGTGGTCTTTCCAGAGGATTCTGGTCCGTAAATCTCTATTATCCTTCCCTTAGGATAACCTCCAACTCCCAGAGCCTCATCAAGCATGATGGATCCGGATGGGATAACCTCCACATCCAGTGTCTCCTTGTTATCCCCGAGCTTCATCAGGGAGCCCTTTCCGAACTGCTTGTCTATCTGAAGACGTGCAGCCTCCAGTGCTTCGCGCTTGCCTTTATTATCTGTATCAGAGATCTTAGCCACTTAATACCTCCACTAATATATACGCAGCAGACTGCTGTTTCCGTCAGCTTCTGTGAGGAAAACATGCAGAGTCCAGAATAAAAGTCACTGGACCATCATTAATATAGCTTATTTCCATATGAGCGCCGAATACACCGCACTGGACGTTAAGACCCATAGCACGCAGCATATCAGCAGCATCTGAATATATCCTCTCGGCTCTTTCCGGTTTTTCCGCAACATCGAAGGAAGGCCTGTTCCCATGATAAACATCTGCAGAAAGCGTGAACTGGCTGATGAAGAGAACGGAAGCGCCGCTTTCCATCACGGAGCGGTTCATTTTCCCGTTCTCATCCTCAAAGCAGCGCAGTCTGACAATCTTTTCGAGAAACCGGGGAAGGATGGAAAGGTCATCATCTTTATCGACGCTGAAGTAAATCAGAAGGCCTTTGCCGATTTCACCTGTTATCCTTCCGTCAACCATGCACGATGCATTCAGGACTCTTTGTATGACCGCTTTCATTCCACCAGGCCCTCGAGCTCATGCAGGAATCCGCCTTTGTCGTCCTCTGAGAAGAAAGATGTTCCCATGATTGCAAGGTCAAGCCCGTTAAGATAGAGCTCCCGGATATTCTTCTTCCCGATTCCGCCATCGGCTCCGATGATATATCTCAGCCCACCGTCCGTACGCCTGGAATCCAGTTCCTGGATCTTGTCTATCATCTGCGGAATGAAACGCTGCCCGCCCCATCCTGGGTTTACGGTCATCACAAGAACGCTGTCAACTATAGGCAGTACGCTTTCAATAAAAGAGACCGGAGTGCCCGGATTTATGGCAACACCCGCATCCTTTCCGCTTTCTTTGATCATGGAAAGGACCCTCCAGAGATGTCTTGTTGATTCAGCATGGACAGTGATCATATCCGCACCGGCTTTTATGAATCTCTCGATATGCTTCTCCGGATTCTCTATCATCAAATGAATATCAAAGACAAGATCCGAAAGAGGCCGCAGATCCTCTACGAATTTGGCTCCGAACGTGATCTCCGGGACGAATGACCCATCCATGATATCGAAATGAGCGTAATCAGCACCGGAAGCTGCAATGATTGACAGCTCCTCCCCTGCTCTGGAGAAGTCTCCACCAAGCAGTGAGGGCGAGAACATCAGGCTTCTCTGTTTCATACAGTGGAGTATAGCACATATGGCGCTTTCATTCCAAAGCAGATTCGATTTGCCAAACCGGTTTTGATATGGTATATTCAGAATAGATCCGAGCAGGGATAATGCCTGCCCGGCTTTTATTTTACAGTCTGAATGCTGATTCAGAAGGAGAATATGAATGATAGACTTCAAGCAGTTGCTCAGCAATGAGAAAAATCTTGGGAAGAATCCGGCAGCCGCATACAAAGTGTCTGCATTTGAGAATATAGATAAAGAACTTATTGCCATCGAGGATGATGACAGGAAATATGACCTCAGGGATGAAGCAAAGAAAGAGCTTGAGAACAATGAGGATTCACTTATCCTGAGCTATATTGCCGGCAGGATAGGCATCCTTCTGCGTCCCCATGAGTACAACATGAGACTTAACAACCTCCTCCTGTCCTTCTATGAGGCGGGAAACTGGGATGTGGTCAAGTATATCGGTGCCATCATCCTCTCCGCAGGCGAATCATCAAAGGCACTCCGTGTGCTCGGTGATGTTGCGGACCTGCAGGGAGATGAGGAGAAGAAATGGGATTACTATGAGCGTCTTGTCAAATCCGACAGCACCGATAAGGAGATAATCACCGTGGTCGCTGATCACTTCGAGGAGTCGGGTGACAAGCAGAAGGCCATGAATTATTACCAGAGAGCACTTCTCCGTCTCCAGAAGACCGATGATGAGGCCCATATCAAGGAACTTTTCCAGAAACTCCTCGATAACGGCAGAAGCGGTTATCCTTTCTATTCATCATTCGTGGAGAAGGAAACGGAAAGAAATCCTCAGCTCGCTCTTGAGCTTTACAGGCTTCTTCTTGCCGCGCTTCTTAAGGAAAAGAATGCCTACCAGGAGACTTCATCCGAGTATAGAAGGAATATCGACAATACAATTGAGATTGCAAGACGTATGCTGACAATCGCTCCGGATGACCAGGATACGAGAAAAACACTTGTAGAGGCCCTTTCTCTCAAGTACAAGAACTCACAGCGCCTTGATGAGTGTCTCAGGCATCACAACATACTCTCCTCTTCCAAGGATCCGGTTAAAGTCCTTGATGAATTCGAGAGGGATATCTCCTTCTCTGCCAATACATATGTACTGCAGAAGGCAACACGCCGTGTAGGCCTGATCGTAGGGGTAGCAAACCGCACTGTGACAGTCCGCTACAGCGCAGCGGATACGCAGGAGATAAAGCTTGAGAGTGCATTCGATGCTCTCACACCGCTTTCAAAGCAGCATATGAGGGCAATCAAGAAGGGTGTCCCTGCTGCCAAGATCAAAGCAAAGATCCTCGGAGAAGGAGGCGTTGCATGGCTTGTGCGTACACTCCTCTTTTCAGCACAGGACAACAAGGAGACTCTGAAGGAGATGAAGGCTGATGTCGTTCCGTCAATCCTCACGGATAATGAATGGAAGAACATCACCGACAGCATCAAGACAGAGCTCCGGGAGAACAGCTACATAAGGATCATCCCGGGTGCAACTGATACATACCAGCTTACAGCTTATCCATCGACTCCGGAGGAAAAGCAGCTCTATGTATTCCGCAACGAGACAAGTTTCTACGGCAAGGTGAATGCGGCGCTCACAGCTCTTTCCATTCCGGGAATCGAGAAATCCTCCGATGCATTCATGGAGATGGTTTCCTATTTCCAGGATCAGCTCAGCGCAGAAAAGAATCCGCTTTCAGAGCGCATTGCAGCGGTTCTTCTCCTTGACTATCTCTCGGAGAAGGAAGTTCCTGTCACATTCGATGTATCCTTTGAGAGTCTCTATCATGATCTCGATGAGAGCGAGAAGAAGGATGTTTTCGCCGCTATTGACAATACAGTCCTCAAAAAGGAGTTCGTCGATCATCTCATCGATGCAGACAAGAGCATTGCTGCGGGAACGCTTGTGAACATCTTCCCGATCTACATCAGCTCATACATTCCCTCCAAGCTGAGAAGGCTTAACAAGGGTGCTGACTACTATGCGCTGATCAAGCGCTCCGTAGAGTCCTTCAGAGACTGTATCCCTGCCTTCATATTCTTCTCATGCGAGGCGAATCTCTCCGATCAGGATCTCTGGAAAGCTGATATCACGAAGGAACAGATATTCCGCACCAAGCTTCTTGCCCTTTCACATGTAACGAAGGCACAGAGCACTGCAGAGACCAAGAAGAACATAAAGGTACTCAGGAAGAATCTTGTTGAAGATGGCGCAATCGCCTCTTTCATCAAATCTGCATCCAAGGAAGAGATTGAGGAACTGAGACCGCTCATACTCTTCAATGAAGGACTTGAGACAGAGGAGAAAGCCGCGCTTAAGAGTGCAATTCTCTCACGCTTCCCCGACTTCGATTTCAATGAGGCAAAAAAGGAGGCTCCGAAGCCATCCAGTCCGAAAGTCGTTTCCGGTTTCCTCTGCACTCAGAGAAGCTATGACAAGAAGAAGGAAGAGCTTAAGGATATCAACACAGTGCAGATGCCAGAGATCCTTAAGGAGATCAACTTCGCCCGTGAGCTTGGAGACCTCAGGGAAAACAGCGAGTATCAGTACGCAAAGGAGCATAAGAGAGAGCTTGAGAGAAGAATCGGAGAGCTCAACAATGATCTTGCTACTGTCCGCGTCATGACACCTCAGGATGTGCTTCCAGGCCTTATCGGATTCGGAACCAAGGTAAGGCTGCAGGACAGGATAAACGGCGGCGAGGTTGTCTATACATTCATGGGAAGATGGGAGTCCGAGCCTGAGAAAGGTATCATTGACTTCAATGCGCCTCTTGGACAGCATCTCGTGAATCACAAGACAGGTGATGATGTCAGGTTTGAGATCAATGAACGCCAGTATGACTTCACAGTCCTCTCAATCGAACCTGTAGAATTCTGATTCAGGAAAAACAGCAAAAGCCCCTAAGCGATCCGGAAGGAGAACTTAGGGTTTTCTTTTTTCTCCGGATTCCAGCATTTCCATGTTAGACTGACACAAACATATAATGAGGTGATACTGTGAAGTATATCTGTTCTGTCTGTGGATATGTCTATGATGAAGAAGCAGAGGGCATCCCATTTGATTCCCTTCCGGATGATTGGTCATGCCCGATGTGTAAAGCCCCTAAGTCGCTTTTCGAGAAGGAAGAGATGAAAGACGAACCGTCTTCATCCCGGAAGGAGAGCGTCATCGATGATGATATGGAGAAGCTTCCTGCTGGAGTTCTTGCCGCGATATTCTCCAACCTCTCCAGAGGTGCCGAGAAACAATACAAGGAAAGAGAGAAAGAGCTTTTCTCCGTCATCGCTTCCTACTTCACGGCATCAGTGCCTCCTGTTGAGGATCCCTCTTCATCTTCAATCTCATCATTATTGGAAGAGGATCTGTCAGTCCTCTACCCTGAGATAAAGGAAAGAGCGGGAGCTGTATCAGACAGGGGGACACTGAGAGTCACTGTATGGGGCGAGAAAGTCTCTCGGATAGTGTCAGCAATCCTGGCGCGCTATGAAAAGGAAGGCAGCGCATTTCTTGAGGATACGGAGATCTGGGTGTGCAGTATCTGCGGCTTTGTATATATCGGGGACACGCCCCCATCAATCTGCCCTGTCTGCAAGGTTCCGGACTGGAAATTCGAGAGAATCCAGGGAGGTGCAGTATGAAGAAGATAGCAGTAAGAAACCTCAGACTCTGTACAAAGGACTGTCTCTGCCTCTATGTCTGTCCGACAGGTGCGACAGATACGGAGAACAGCATCATCGATGCTGACAAATGCCTTGGATGCGGATCTTGCAGCGATGCCTGCCCTTCCGGAGCCATAAGCATGGTTCCACTTGTGTATCCACCTCAGCAGGTGAAGAGTGAACGGGTCCGGAAAGCGGTTGAACGCCTTGCAGTGAATAAGGCAAAGGAAGAGAAAACTGCATTGCAGATTGCAGAGCAGACAGAGGATGGGAATCTTCAGAGACTCATGAAGGCGGTGGCAAGATCCTCAAGGCTCGTTGCAGAAGATCTCATGCGAGAAGGTGGATACATGCTTCCACAGAGCAGTGCCTCGCTCCGCCTCGTGAGGGAGCTGAGAGACAACCCTCCATCTCCGTCCTTTCCTGAAAAGGAAGCTACAGAAATACTTTCCCGTCTTAAAGCAAACGATGCCAGTACCGATGGAAAGGGAAAATACAGATGCTCTGTATGCTTTTCTGAGTTCGATCTCGATAGCGGTGAGGAGAAAACCTGTCCGATGTGCCATGCCTCTGATGACAAGCTAGAGAAAATCTGAACTCCATCAAGGACAAAGCAAACCGCTTCTGGAATCAGGAGCGGTTCATCATCATAACAGTAAAAGAATACTTAATCTGCAACAGCCGGAACCAAGCCAACCCCGACTGCTTTCACTGTTGTCTCTATATACCTGTCATCAGTGAAATCGACAACATATGAAGGGAATACGACAAATGCAGCGCCCTTCGACCAGGCATCCTGTATCATGTCAGCTATGGCGTTTGCAAGCGATACATCATAGGGATCGATTCCTTCCATGGAAATGGAATCCATAGCAGAGCCTTCATTCTCTACAAGCCTGCCATACATGTGAGTGTCGCCATCCTCCGGATTGTCCGCATTCACACGCCCTTTGCCTTCAACAGTTCCGACTATCTCATATATGCCGTTTCCGAGATCTTCCGGTGTAAGCACAAACAGGGAACGCAGCGGCATCATGCTCTCCCCTCCCGGCATTGTATCACCGGAAGGTACAAACATCGGTGTCACATTCTCCTTTCCGGGAACAGGGGGCTCTGCTTTCTCTTTGAACTTGTAATCAGGAACTTCCAGCTCCCTTTCTTCAGGAGTGTAGGATGAAACTGTGTCAGAGCTCTCAACAGTAGTGCAGGATGCCAGAAAAATGGCAGCAACGAGCAACAGGGAAAACAAATATACTGATTTTCTCATATCATTCTCCATTATCAATAGAACCTGTATACAAGGCCAATCGAGAAATCGCAGGTAAGGAACCATGAATCCTGCAGATCATAACCATATCCTTCGCTTATATAATACGGATAACCCCAGACATGTCCTGCATTGGCCTTGATGCCGAGGTTGAGGCCGAAATTATTGCCGAAGATGAAGTAATTCTTCAGCTCTGCACCTGCACCGAATCCGAACATTCCTCTTGCACCCCAATACAGTGAAGCCTCGGTATTGAGAAGCAGGCGATACATCTCGCCATCGACGAGCTTGAATGAAGCGCCAGCATCAACCGTGCCGAATGTCGTTGTGTGTTCATCTGAATCGCCGAAATAGACGGAGACACCAGCAGAAAGTCCAACCCGACCGACATCAGACTGACTCAGAAGGTAGTTCTGACGTGAAATCTCAGCCTCTATCTCTTGAATGCGCTTATCAATATCGCTGGTGTCGCCATTTCTTAAGACAACGAGGATTCCATCGTAAAGATAATCCATCACTTCTCTCTTCGCAGCAGAGTCCTCAATGGGCTTGAATGTTTCCTCGTAAAGATTCACCTGGCGCTGTATTTCAGCCTTGATACGCTGAATGTCATAACAGGCCTTGTCATAAACCTCGCCTATTCTGACTTCATACTCATTATCCACCGCCTGATACTGTGCCTGAAGTGCTGCAAGCCTGCTTTCCTCATAATCTGCAGCGACAGCAAGTCTTGCGCTGATATCAAGATAGACATCACTGTCCACAAGACTGTCATTCTCATCCACATATGTGAAGTATCTTGTCTCCCTGTAGCCTTCCGGATTTATGATGGCCTCGCGCTCATCAGCTTTCTCACGGACAACAGCCTTCTCTTCCTGTATGATGGCCTTCCTTGCATCTCCGCTCTGATCCGCCTGAAGGCGATGGATTTCAGCATCCGCTTCTTTCCATACGCTCTCAGCCTCTCTGGAAAGCTCCTCGATTTTTGCAAGATACTCAGCCCGCCTTGCCGCAATTGCCTCGGGCGTTGCCTCTGTCTTTATCTCCAGAGCTCTATCTGCAAGCGGCTCAATCCACAAAAAGAAGGTCTCCATGCTTGCAGTTGCCTTCTCCTCATCTGTGAAAAGATCCTTATAGCTGCCATCAGAGAGCATCTCGAATGTGATTGTCCTTGCTTTGGCTGCAAGTCCGGATATTGCCTCCTTTTCAGCTTTCAGCTCCTCAAGCTCAGGAGTGGTCTTTATAAGCTCCTTTTCCCCATCGTCATTGTCAAAGAAAACAGATGTCGAGAGGTCTAAACCTGTCCACCACCTGCTTTCGAACATAGGACCGAACGAAAGCTCTAGAGAAGGAAAATACTCATGAGCAGAGATTGGCAATACAGCCATCAGGGCAAACAATAATGAAAGAATAATCCTGTGATTTTTCCCACGCATGGGATGATTATATGCTTTTAGCTCTGCAAGTGTCAGCAGTCACACATCATCAGTCAGGGAAATAAACAACCTGGGTATCCACACCTGAAGATGAAAGCACTGCAAGAAGATCCTCGGCTTTCAGGAAAACCGTTTCGGTGTTGTCATTCGGATGTATTCCGATCAGACCTGAAGAGAAGAACGAATCAAGTATGAACCGGGCTCTATGATGAGTGTCGTTGAGAAGGCCGAAAGGTGTGACTTCTCCCTTGCCAAGGCAGAGTATCTCTGCAAGATCATTCTCAGATGCGAAAGAAAGCGGCCGCGATTGAAGCATTGTCCTCAGTGCTTTCAGGTCTGCGGTCCTGTCATTACGGATTGTCACTAAAAAGTATTCTCTCTTCTTATCATCCCGGAGAAAGAGATTCTTTGCGATTCTCTCACTGCCAGGAACACCAGCTTCCTCCATCTCACTGATGGAGAAAACTGCCTTATGCCTTTCCGAGGAATAGACAATACCCTTCTCATCAAGAAGGGAAATAACGCCATTTCTATCTACCATTCTTACCTCTGTAGAATCTGTCGAGATAATCACGTTTGAATTCCTTGAACCTGTCCTCCGCGATTGCCTTTCTGATCCTGATCATCAGATCATAGAGATACTGGAGATTGTGTTCTGTAGCAAGCATTCCGCCAAGCATCTCATTGCATTTGATGAGGTGGTGCATATATCCCCTTGAATACTCCCTGCAGCATGTGCACTGACAGCCTTCCTGAATCGGGCCGTGATCAAAGCGGTACTGCGCTTTTTTGAGGGCAATCACACCATCATCGGTGAAGAGGCCGCCGTTACGTGCCATACGCGTTGCAAGCACGCAATCAAAGAGGTCAATACCGTTCTCAACCGCTTCCAGGATATAATCAGGGCTTCCGATACCCATGACGTATCTTGGTTTTTCCTTCGTGACAAAGGACGCTGTATAGGCAAGAAAATCGCAGAAAACGCTCTTCTCCTCTCCCACTGAAAGGCCGCCGATGGCAACACCCGGGAAATCCATGCCGGAGATTACCTCTGCAGAGTCTTTCCTGAGATCCTCATAGAAGTTTCCCTGCACGATGCCGAAGAGGTTTCCGGGAAAGCTTTCCCCCAGCCTGGCCTTCTCCTTAAGGGCTCTCTCTGCCCACAGCCTCGTTATGTTCCACGCTTCAGCGGCTGCCTTGTGATCAATTCCAGGAGGAGTGCAGACATCGAGCATCATCGCGATATCCGAACCGATAACAGCCTGGATATCCACGACTTTCTCCGGTGTGAAGATATGCCTTGAACCATCGATGTGGCTCTGGAATGTCACTCCGTTTTCCTTGATTTTCCTCAGTCCGGAAAGGGAGAACACCTGAAAGCCACCTGAGTCAGTGAGAATGTTCCTGTCCCAGTGCGAGAAATTGTGGAGTCCGCCGTAATCCTTCAGCACTTCCGTTCCTGGTCTGAGATAGAGATGATAGGTGTTTCCTAGTATGATCTTATATCCTATATCCCTTACTTTATCATGATAGATTCCCTTGACAGTGCCATTTGTGCCGACAGGCATGAATGCCGGAGTCTCAACATCGCCATGCGGCAGAGAAAGGATTCCAAGGCGTGCCTCAGTATCCTTATCCTTCTTGATTATCCTTATTATGCTCATATTTTCCTACCTAAGAGAGAGATGACAAGAGAAAGAAGACATGTAAGCACAAGAGGTGCCACGACAGTCATCATCGGAGTGACTGCCCCTTGATGTCCCATGATGGAGAATACCATATCAGCGACATAGTATATGACAGCAATGGAAAGGGACTGTATGACGGAGAAAAGCAGTACATTCTTCTTGAAATTGTAATTCATCGAGACTGAAATGAACATGAGGACGAGAATGGCGAGAGGAGACCCAAGCCGACGGTAATAATCCGTTGCCTTCTCCTGCCATGTGGTCCTGTCAGATGACCAGAGTCTCTCAAGATACTCTTTGGCCGTTTCCCTGTCCATTGTCTCGATGGATGTATTCTGACTGCGGAAAAGACGTGGCTCAGGGTCAAAAAGAGGTTCTTCATACTCTCCTCTGTACTCTGTCTTCACATCCCTTCCGCTTACTGTATAGACTCTGGCACCTTCAAACACCCACCAGCCTTTGTCACTGTCATATCTTGCCCTGTCAGCTTCCACTCTCGACTCTATGACGCCATCTGCGCTTTTCACGAGAATCGGGTTATAGATCTCCCCTGTTGCTTCACTGAAGCGCTGTGTATAGATCAGAAAACCGTCCTCATCAGTAAGGACAATATTCCTGCTGTCCCTTGTTGAGGATGCACCGAACAGCTCCGTCTCCAGCTCGTCATGTCTGTTCGCGGCAGCAATGACAGTATGTTCCTGAAACACCGATCCAAGGATTGTGAGGACAATGGCAAGCATTATGATCGGCAGACGAAGCCTTGCCGGACTTACACCGGCATTGAGAATCGGGATCATCTCATTGTTTGCAGTAAGTGTGGAAAGGAAATACGTCACGGCAAACAGGAACGATATGGAGGCAACCATCATGAGATACTCAGGAAGTGAGAGTATGATATATTCGATAAGCGATGGTATCTCCACACCACCGTGCATGATCTGGTCCATTTTCGAAAAAAGCTCAACAGCAGCAAGGATTGCGGCAAAAATAAGTATCGTAACGACTGCAATCCTGATGATGGATGAAAGCGTGTAACGTGTGAGAATCTTCATCTTGCCTTCCTGAAACGCATGATAAGCAGAACTGCTATCAAGAGTATAGCCAGATCAGGCAGTGCTATTAAGAGATAAGGAGAACTTGAGATGTTGAAGATCTCAAGCTGGACGCCGAAGAGCATATACCAGTATGCAACCGCAATAAGCAGTGAGATCGCGAAACCAGTGAGTTTTCCATGCTTTACACGGAACATCGATAATGGCAGCGTGATGAGCGTCAGGCAGAAGCATGCGGCTGAGAGCACGAATTTCTTCGTCAGCTCGGCTTTGTAATACTGGGAATAGAAATTACGCGGAATCTTGTCACCTCTTGAGATGATCGCACTGGATGCTTCGGAGGCAGAAGCTGCGATATCCTCGCGTGAGCTCTCACCGCGTGAAGCGCTCTTCAGCGTCTCTGCAAATGAGAGCCTCGCATCCTCCCTTCTTTCATGCCAGGTGGCGATATCCTCCCTTTCTCCTTCCGCTCTCTCCCTTATTCCGCTGATGAGATCCCGCGACGAGAGGTTTACAGGGGCAGAGCTTGTCAGGGATGGAATCTGCTCGGAGAAATCGAGGAAGAACACTGCAGATTCTGCCGATGAAAGACCATACGAATCAAGATCATCCCGGTCCGATATCAATATCTCAGGATTATCAAGCTGCAGGGAATAGATATAATTCCAGCTGTCAATGAGCTCAAGCGTGCCTCTTTCCGAGAGAACAGTTCTGCTTTCTCCTGTCTCCTCATCTGTTGATATGAGCACGATATCATGAATGACATTACCTTCGGCCTCTCCATTGGACAGGACGATGTTTCCGACGGTGTTGACGCTGTTTGACTCTATCTCGAATGTCGGCATCTCCTGCATCAGAACACTCAGTCTGTCCTCATATACGACAGAAGACCATGGAAGGACGGCATCTGCAAAGAAAAATGTGACAAAGGAAAGGAATATGGAGGCCACGATCAAAGGCCTGTAGACTCTTGCAGAAGCTATTCCGGAGCTCCGTATGGCAAGAAGCTCATTCGATGAACCGAGGTCACCAAGCACCATTGACGAGGCTGCAAGGGATGCAAATGGGAAGATGTATATCAGGAACTGAGGCATTGACAATGCAACCATTTCCAGCATTGTCTTCATGTCTATGTTCTTAAGAAGAATCCTCTGTACAAGCAGAAGAATCGAATTAATGAAGAATATGCAGAAGAAAAAAGAGAACGCTACAGCGAAGTTCTGAGCGAATTCCCGGAGGATGAATCTGTAAAGAAGGGAATAGCGGCCTCTTGTAGGTTTATCAGACACCTGTAGATCCGAATCCTCCCTCTCCTCTTGCACTATCAGAGAGGTCATCGGCTTCCTCGAAGGGAAGACGGTAATTACGTGCGACGACTATCTGGGCAATCCTGTCCCCGTTGTTGATCGTAAATGCCTCTGAGGAATGGTTTATAAGCAAGACCTTTACTTCTCCCCGATAGTCCGAATCAATGGTACCAGGTGCATTCAGCACCGTGATCCCATGCTTGAGAGCAAGCCCGGAGCGTGGCCGGACCTGCACCTCATAACCCTCAGGAATCTCCATTGAGAGCCCTGTTGGGATAGCCTTATACTCACCGGGACGGAGAATCACGGGAGAATCAAGGTATGCCGATACATCAGCACCGGCAGCACCTTCTGTCGCATAATGCGGGATCCGAGCCCCCTTCTCCGCCTTTATCCGGATCATTTTTCTTCCTTTTTCTCATCCTTTCCGGCATCCGGCTGAGCATCGATATAGGAAAGATTAAGGCGTCCCATCCTGTCAATCTCAATGAGCTTGACATTAACCTGCTGTCCTACAGAAAGGACATCTGAGACATTCTTGACTCTTGTGCGAGCAAGCTTTGAGATATGGCAGAGGCCTTCCTTGCCAGGAAGAATCTCGATGAAAGCACCGAAATCAACAATTCTCTTTACGGTACCGTTGTAAATCTTGCCTACCTCCGGTTCCTCAATGATTGAAAGGACAAGCTTCTTGGCTTCCTGTGCAGATGCATTGTTGCGTCCATAGATCATCACAGTTCCATCATCATCGATATTGATCTCAGCACCGGACTGTGCGGCAATCGTCTTGATGGTCTTTCCGCCGGTTCCGATGACTGCCCCGATCTTATCCTCAGGTACGCGGAGAGTGAGAATCTTCGGAGCATATTCAGAGATCTCTGCTCTTGGTGCTGGAAGCGTTTCAAGCATGATGGAAAGGATATGAAGCCTTCCCTCCTTTGCCTGATTGAGAGCCTTTCTCATGATCTCCGGAGTCACACCTGCAATCTTGATATCCATCTGGAATGCGGTAATACCATCCTTTGTACCGGCTACCTTGAAATCCATATCACCGAGGTGATCCTCCTCTCCGAGGATGTCAGAAAGGATCACGTAGCGTGAATAATCTGCACCTTCTGTGATGAGACCCATTGCAATACCGGCGACAGGCTTCTTGATAGGAACACCTGCATCCATGAGGGAGAGACAGCCACCACACACTGAGGCCATCGAGGAAGATCCGTTTGACTCCATGATCTCGGATACGACACGTATTGTATACGGGAAGACATCCTTCTTGGGAATCACAGCCTCAAGAGCACGCTGTGCAAGGTGTCCGTGTCCGATTTCCCTTCTTCCTGTTGTCAAGCGTCCGACTTCTCCGACTGAGTATGGAGGGAAATTGTAATGGAGCATGAAATTCGAGTATGTCTTCTCTCCGTCGATTGTATCAAAGAGCTGCTCATCCTGAACGGTTCCGAGCGTTGTCACAGCAAGGGACTGTGTCTCTCCACGTGTGAAGAGTGCAGAGCCGTGTGTGCAGGGAAGAAGACCAACCTCGCATGTGATCGGGCGGATCTCCGTAACCTTTCTGCCATCTGTTCTGACTCCATCGTTGAGAATTGAGGAGCGGAGGATGTTGTACTCCATATCCTCAAACATCTTGTCGACCTCACCCATTCTCTTCTCATCCTCTGCGATGAGCTCAGAGAACTTTGCCTTCACATCATTATGGACACGCTCAAGAGCTGCATAACGGTTCATCTTGCCTTTGACAAAGGATGCCTCCTTCTCAAGAGGATATGCATACTCCTTCACAGGCTCGAGCCAAGAAAGGTCCTTCTCTTCGATTTCCATCAGAGGAAGCTTTTCCTTTCCGCAGATCCTTCTCAGTTCATCCTGTGCTTCGCATATTCTTGAAATGACAGGCTGAGCTGCCGCGATTGCACCAAGCATATCATCCTCACTGACTTCCTTTGCACCGCCCTCAACCATTGTAATACCGTCGTGAGTACCTGCTACAACGATATCGAGGGAAGCATTTGGCATCTGCTGGAATGTCGGATTGATGACATACTCATCTCCGATCTTGGCAACACGTACAGCAGCAATCGGACCATAGAACGGGATATCGGAAATAGTCACGGCACAGGAAGCCGCATTGATGGCCACGATATCAGGTGTGTGGCACATATCCGAGGAGACAACGGTAGGAACGATCTGGATCTCGCGTCCGAATGCCTTGTCGAAAAGCGGTCTCATCGGGCGGTCAATAAGACGGGAGACAAGAATCTCCTTATCCTTTGGCCTTGACTCTCTCTTCAAGAAGCCTCCAGGAATCTTTCCCGCTGCATAGTATTTCTCGTTGTATTCAACCGATACAGGAACGTAATCAATCGGTTCTGATGGTGCGTCTCCGCAGCATACTGTAGCAATGACAGCGCTGCCTGCATAATGAGCATAGATAGCACCGTTCGCCTGCTTGGCGATCTTTCCGGTCTCGAATACGAGATCAATATCCCCTACCTTGACCGATACTGAATGTACTTCTGCCATAAATAATCCTTCTTTGTTCTTTTCTGTTCTTTATGTTCTTTACACAAGAGAAAGCCAGGCATAGCTGGCTTTCCTCCCGTTATTTTCTGAGTCCAAGATCTGCGATAAGCTGGCGGTACTCGTTGATGTCGCGATTCTTGATGTACTTGAGAATGCGTCTTCTCTGTCCGACAAGCTTCAGAAGTCCACGTCTTGAGGCATGGTCCTTCGGATTGACCTTGAAATGGTTCTGCAGATCATTGATCCTTGCAGTAAGAAGTGCAACCTGCACCTTCTCGTCACCTGTGTTCCTGGCATCATTGCCATACTTGACCACGATTTCCTTCTTCTGTTCCTTTGTGATCATCTTCTCTTCTCCAGATATAAAGAATCCAGGAGCAGCTCATCTTTCCCACACATGCTTCCAGAGAAAGAGATACGGAGAGACGCAGCATCCACCGATGCAACGCATTCAGTCTTTCTTCCATCCCTGAAGGCAAGAGCGGCATCATACAACCCTGGTGGCGGCAGGAGCTGATGAATCGATGCTCTGCTTAAAATCAGTTCTCCAGAGCCTGATCTGTAAGGTAACGGCACAAGATCCACCCTGTAGAATTGACCGGAGAGTTCCGGGAAACACCCGAAATCTCCTTTATCTATCATCTGTCTCAGGCGGCTCGATGAGATCTTCTCACCGTTACCGTCCAGCACAGAATCAACGATTTCCGTTATTGAGTTCAGTCCCATTGACTGAAGATACTTCCCAAGATCATGACCATCCCCAGATGAAGAGGGATTGCCGAATCTGAAATCCTCTCCCACAACCGTACCGACTGGCTTGAATGCCTCTGTCAGAAGCCGTGTGAACTCACAAGCAGATATCTTACTGAATACAGGAGAAAAGTCAATCACTGCAAGAATATCCACACCAAAAGATGCGATGTATTGCTCCCTCAGGCGTGGAGTATCCAGCGCACCTCTTGCCCCCTTTGGATTGGAGGAGAAAGTGATGACTGCACTGCAATCTGCACGAAGCTTTTCTTTCAGCTTCATCAGAGCGTTCAGAATGGCTTTATGCCCCCTGTGCACACCATCGAAGACACCGATTGACAAGACAGTCTCCGTGTTCCTGTATTCACCGGATTTAATTAATGAATCGAAGGGGATGACACGCATTCAGAGCCTCGTGATGACAGAAAGCCTTCCGTCCTTCTTCTCACCTATTCCATAAAGCCCGTCGCCGAATGACAGGAATGCGAATGGAAGTGACGGATCACTGTCCGAAAGAACTGCAGAACGCTGCACGGTGCCATTGTCCACAAGTTTCTTTTCCGAGAGACGGAGCGTGATAGCCGAAAAAAGACCAGTCTTCTTCAACAGCTCCTCAGTAGGAAGGGAAACATCTGCAAGTGTCCATGGCCCGATCCTGAGTCTTCTCAGCTCTTCAAGATGCCCCCTTGAGCCGGAGCGGATGGCAATGTCACGGCCAAGTGAACGGATGTATGTTCCTTTTGATACCGATGTCCTTATAACGGCATTCTGCCCATCGAATGACAGAAGCTCAAGGCTCTCGATATTTATAAGCCGCTCAGGCATTTCAATGTCATTGCCTTTGCGCGCTTCCTTGTATGCTCTTTTCCCATCGACATGCACCGCCGAGTAGACAGGAGGACGCTGCATCTGAGGCCCGATGAAAGAAGGAATGACTCTTCTGAGATCCTCCTCACTCGGAAGCGGTGCACTTTCCACGACCACGCCTTCCGGATCAAGCGTATCCGTCTCCTCTCCGAAACGGATTGAGGCAACATATTCCTTGTCAAAAGAGGAAAAAAGCGGAGTAAGCTTTGTTGCTCCGCCAATGAGGACGACCATAAGGCCGGATGCGAACTTATCAAGAGTCCCCGCATGTCCGACCTTCTTTCCTCTGTACTCACGCTTGAATGGATAAAGCGATTCGAACGATGTCTCTCCGCTTTTCTTGTCCATCAATATGATGGAAAACGCATCAGCCATCTATTTCCTTCATAGCCTCATCAATAAGCCTGTTGACCTTCTCAGCCTCTCTGTAGCTGTCATCGCGGCGGAATGTGAGGACAGGCGTATTGCGGGTTTTGAGAATCTGGGCTATGCGCCCCTGAATAAAGCCTTTGGCACTTTCAAGAGCACGTACCGATGGATCTATACGATTGTCAGGAACGGAGGAGATATATACAGTCGCCGCTGCGTTATCAGGGGACAGCTCCACCCTTGTCACCGACGTAAATGGTGAAAGATGCGGATTCTTTATCGCTCCGGAGACGATAAGAGAACCTATCGACTCCATTATCCTGTGTTCAAGCCGCTGCTGTGAAAACTCACTCATTTACTTCAAGCTTCCTTCTCACTTCTTCAGTCTCTACGATCTCAAGCACATCTCCAACCTGCAGATCCTGCCAGTTCTCGAGACCGATACCGCATTCGTATCCTTCTGCGACTTCCCTTGCGTCGTCCTTGAATCTCTTGAGAGATGCGATCTTTATCATGCCAGAGCTTATCTGGATGGAATCGCGGATTACGCGGACAAGGGCAGAACGTTTGACCTTTCCTTCTGTGACATAGCATCCGGCAATGACTCCGACCTTCGGAACCTTGAATGTCTCGCGGACCTCCACCTTACCGATATCGACTTCCTTGATTTCCGGAGAAAGCTTTCCTTCCATCGCATCCCTGATGTCATCAACGACATCGTAGATGATGTTGTACTTCTTGATCTCAACCTTCTCCTGCTCAGCAAGAGCCTGTGCTCTCGGAGTCGGACGGACATTGAAGCCGATGACAATTGCATTTGAAGCTGCAGCAAGCGTGATATCCGACTCAATGATTGCACCGGCAGATGCACGGAGAACATTGAGCCTGATTTCGGAATTGGAGAGCTTCTGGAGAACACCCTGCAGCGCTTCGACGGAACCCTGAACATCGCCCTTGATGATGACATTGAAGTCAGTGATCTGGCCTTCCATGATCTTCTGGTTGATATTCTCAAGCGTGATCTTGTTGTTCTTTCCGCTCTCTCCGATTCTCTCCAGCTCCTGCCTCTTTGCACCGACCATCCTGGCCTGCTTCTCATCCTCAGTGACCTGGAACGGATCTCCTGCAGACGGAATGTCTGAAAGGCCGATGATCTCAACAGGATCGGAAGGACCTGCGCTCTTTATCTTCTTGCCCTTATCATCGAACATGGCCCTTACACGTCCCGGATAGATACCGGCAACATAGTAATCGCCCTGGTTGAGAGTACCCTTCTCGATGATTACAGTCGCAACGATACCGCGGCCCTGATCAATTCTGGACTCGAGTATCTTTCCAACTGCACGGCAGTGAGGATTTGCCTTGAGCTCGAGCATCTCGGCCTGCAGGAGGATTGTATCGAGAAGATCATCAATACCTTCCTTCTTCAATGCCGAAATACGGCAGTAGAGTGTCTGGCCACCCCACTCCTCAGGAACAAGGCCAAGCTCGGAAAGCTGCTGCATTACCCTGTCAGGATTTGCATCTGGAAGATCGACCTTGTTGATTGCGACGATGATAGGCACCTTCGCAGCCTTTGCATGGTCTATAGCTTCCTTTGTCTGTGGCATGACACCATCATTTGCAGCAACAACGAGGACAACGATATCCGTAACCTGTGCACCGCGTGCTCTCATCATGGAGAATGCGGCATGGCCCGGTGTATCAAGGAACACGATATCTCCCTTATCTGGCACCGATACCTTGTATGCACCTATGTGCTGCGTGATACCACCGAACTCTCCTTCTGCAACATGGGAGGAACGGATTGCATCGAGAAGCTTTGTCTTACCATGGTCAACATGTCCCATGATCGTGACAATCGGGGCCCTCGGCTCCATATCCTCTTCCTTGTCCTCCTCCTGTGCGATGATGGTCTCATCGTAAAGGGAGACAAGATGGACTTCGCAGCCATACTCAGATGCGATGATCTCTGCTGTCTCATGGTCAATCTGCTGATTGATTGTAACCATGAGGCCCATATTGAACAGCTTCGAGATGATATCAGAAGCCTTGAGGTTCATCTTCTTAGCAAGATCCGCAACCGTGATTGACTCCATTATGTCAATTGATTTCGGCACGGATGCAAGCTTCTGCTCTTCCCTCTTCTTCTTCTGGAACTGGAAATCCAGCTCTTCATCCTTCTGATATCTGTCAGAATAGTCCTTTCTTCTGGAAGCAGCCTGAGGCTTCTTTCCAGGTCCCTTCTGATTCAGCTCCGGACCGGACTGTCCCGGCATCGGGCGCTGGAAACCTGGACGGCTGAAACCAGGTTTCTGACCGGGCCTGAAGGATGGACGGTCATTTCCAGGAGTATAGCTCTGACCAGGGCGCGGCATGCGCTGTCCCTGACCCGGGCGCTGGAATCCGGACTGTGGCTTACCGTTCTGGAAACGGCGCTGACCATTCGGCTGTCTCTGTCCGCCACCTGCGGGGCGTCCACCGACAATACCTGCAACACGCGGTCTATGCGGAGCGTCAGTGGCTGCACTATCAACCTTCTGTCCAGGGACAGGAGGAAGATCAGCACTCTTGATGATGACAGGTCCGTTATGAAGCGGAGACTGTATCCTGGAGTTCTGATGATGAACCGCAGTATTGGTCATGTAGCTCTTTCCGGTAAGGATGACATTCTCCTTATGCGGAGCCTCTTTCTTCTCTGCTGCAGGCGCACTCTGCTTTACAGCCTCCTTCTTCCTCGGCTCAGGATTGATAGGAGGGAGCTTGCTTTTGTCATAAGGAATCACAGTCGGAGTTCTTGTCGAGATTTCCGAAAGAGGTTCAGGATTTGCTTTCTTAGGCTCTTCGCGCTTCTCCTCTTCCTTCTCTTTGACCTTAACTACGATAGTTGGTTTCTTTTTTAGGATGATATGCTTCTTCTCGACCTCGACGTCATTCTCAACGCTTTTCTGAGGCTGAGGTGCAGGCTGTGCCGACCTCTTGATCACATTCACCCTGATTTTCTCGTCATTCTTGTTTTCTTCAGCCATCTTTATCCTTTATCACTCGAACTCGAATTCAGCTCCGCAGTTCGGACAGACTTCAGTTCCTGCAGGAAGCTCTGTATGGCAGATCGGGCATTCGAAGCTGCCACCTTCTTCCTCTTCCTCTGTAATCTCTACACTGTTCCTGACTGTCGCGATATCCTCATCGCTCAGCCCTGCTTCCTTAAGCTCCTCATCATTGTAATCGAAGAACTCCTGGATAGACCAGATATCAATATTGTGCAGTTTCTCAACAAGGCCTTCAGGAAGCCCGATATCCGTAAGAGGTGTGTCATCCGGATCGATTCCGATCTCATCATTGGAGAGAGTCTTCTCCTTCTCGATCTCGTCCTCCGACTTGAAGAGATTATCCACATTCCTGTAGATCTCCATTGTCTCTTCCATCTCGTTGAACTGATCCTGGGTCTTGACCTCGATATTCCAGTCACAGAGCATCTTCGCAAGCTTCACGTTTACACCGCCCTGCCCGATTGCGATGCCAAGCTGGTTGTCATCAACGATAGCAACGACATGCTTCGATGCCGGATCGATTGTGACGACCCTTCTCACCTGTGCAGGAATGAGGGCATTTGCAATGAATACAAGAGGATCATCGGAGTATCTCACGACATCGATCTTCTCGCCTTCGCACTCTGTCATGACAGTCTGGATTCTCGTTCCTGCCTTGCCGACTGTGGATCCGACCGGATCGATATCTGTCTTCTTTGTGTCAACAGCGACCTTTGTCCTCACACCGGCATGCCTTGCGATTGCCTTGATCTCAACATCGCCTGAGGAGATCTCTGGAACCTCGTTCTCGATAAGAGCCTTGACGAATTCCTTGGAAGCTCTTGTAAGGAGGATTCTCACGCCGCCTTTTCTCTTTCTGTCGCGTCCCTCGCGGCCCCTGCCTTCATCGCCCTTGTCGACTTTCTCGACAAAGAACTTGAGCTTTTCCTGAATCTCATATGTCTCGCGGGGAGACTGTCCGCGTACCGGGAATATTGCATCTGTATCCTCGAGATTGAGGTTGACAAGATAATCACCGTTTTTGGTGGTCTTCTTTATCTCGCCGATGACAAGCTTTCCTTCCATGGCCTTTGCATCGACATACACGCGGTCCGTATTGTACTCCTTCACGACCTGCTGTGAACGCTGCTTTGCAGACTGGACAGCCGAGTACTCGAAGTTCTTCGGATCGAGAGGAATCTCAAGCGAATCACCAGCCTCAACACCCTCCACGAGTGCCTGAGCCTCATCTACAGGAATCTGCTTGACCCTGTCATACCAGTTCTCTTCCTCGACAACATCCTTTACAGAGTAAATCTCGACAGCCCTGTTCTCTTCCCCTGTCTTTCCCGGGAAGAAGCGGACAACGGCATTCTCATCCGTGCCGAACTTGCGCTTGTATGCGCTGACAAGCATGTCGCGGATAAGGGAAAGAACCTTCTCCTCATCCATATGTCTTTCGGTAATCATCGAATTGATTTCATCAGTCAAGTCAAGCATGTTCTATGCCTCCCATCTGTATTCGAGTTTTGCCTTGGCAACATCGTCAAAAGGTAGTGTGATGGTTTCAAACTTCTCACCTCCCTCGACCTCTGCCTCTGAAAGCGTCACGGAGCTCTCATCAGCTCTCTCTATCCGTCCTGTGATATAAGCTGAATGAGATACGCTGTAGACTCTTACAAGCTTTCCAGTGAAGATGCTGAACTCTATCACATCCTTGAAGCTTCTCTGCAGACCCGGAGAGGATACCTCCAGCTCAAGATCCCTGTCAGAGAATATTACGCTGTAGCGCGGATACACGATATTATACACGGCAGCGAGGTCATCGGTATTCACTTCCCCATCCGCCTTGTATACGACGACACGCATGTGATGCGTTCCCTGATGGACCGAGTCAACAGCCTCCACAGTTTTCAGTGAAAGTGCACTCGTAAGCTCATCAATCTCCGAAAACAATCTGGATTTTCCTGCGTCTTCTGTCAGCATATTCCTCCATTCACGAATAAAGGGACCCTGACCGGTCCCTTTAAATCGCTTTAATGAAACTGAACTCTGTATAACAGAAGGGATTATTTCTGTCAAGAGCCGAGAACAACCTCGAATTCCACGCATTTTCTCCCTGTCAATGACACGCTTCTTGCATCAGGCTGTGAAAAGCCCACGCTTACAAGGAAACGTTTTGCCACCACACCCCTCACTCCATTCTCATCCACCGTCTCGAAAGCAGACGGGGAAAGAGGAATCGAGAAATGCTCCTCTCCTCCTTTGAGTTTCAGGCGTCTGAAAGCTGCAAGGCTTCTTATCGGGGATGAAGGTAAATCAAGGGCCTTCACATAAACCTGGAGGACATCCTCCATCTCCGAATCGGATTGAAGTACAACATCAACAGTCATCTGGCCATTATCCCACACGCCCTCTGCAGCTGTCACATCGGCCTTTCCATATGTCAGACCATATCCAAACGGATAGCGCACATTGCTCTCCGATGCATATCTGTATGTCCTTTCCTTCAGAGAGTAATCAGTATATGGCGGCAATGGATCGAGAGACCTGTAGAATGTCACAGGAAGCTTTCCGGAAGGAGAAACAGAGCCGAAGAGAATGTCTGCAATTGCCTTTCCGCCCATAGCCCCTGGATACCAGGCTATTAGTATTGCAGATGCCTTCTCTGCCTTTTCCAGATCCACCGCAGATCCGGCCTCGATGATGACCACGAATGGTTTTCCAGACGATGCAACGAGATCAAGAAGCTTCTCCTGATGACCTGGAAGAACAAGACTGGACTTATCAGCACCCCATCCGAAATTGCTGTTGTCATGCTGCTCCCCTTCCAGCGTCTCATCGAGACCGAGGACAAGAACAACCGCATCGGATGCGGCGGTGACAGCTGCGGCCTCACTGAATCTGTCATCTTCCTTCGCAAGGTGCTCATCACGCGTATCGCTTAAATGGCAGCCAAGACTGTAGAGAACTCTCACACCCCGTCTCTCAGCCTCATCCTCTATGCCCTCAAGCGGTGTCACATACCTTGAAGCCGTGCCATGGTAATTACCGGCAAGAGCGATTCTGTTATCCGCGTTAGGACCTATGACTCCCAGTGTCTTTATGTTTTCAAGAGGAAGAATGCCATCATTTTTCAGCATGACGATGCTTTTCCTTGCAGCTTCAAGCGAAAGGGATCTTGCCTCAGCCGTGTCCACATCATTGATTCCAAAACCGTCCCACTCCGTCTTCTCCCCCATTCCAAGAAGATATCTTGTAGTGAAAAGCCTTACACAGGACACTGTGATATCCTCTTCCGTAATTAGATGCTTTTTCACCGCATCCAGAAGTGAGTTGTATACACAGCCGCAATTGAGGTCACAGCCGTTCTTTATCGCGAGAGCGGCAGAGTGGACAGCATCCTTTGTCACTCTATGGCCTTCATGGAAATCACGCAGTGCCCAGCAGTCAGAGACGAAATGACCTTCAAATCCCCATTGTTTTCTCAATATGTCCTGCAGTGCGGGACTTGCACAGCATGGTTCTCCATTGAGTCTGTTGTATGCACCCATCACAGCCTCAACCCCGGATTCGACAAGGGCATGGAATGCCGGAAGGTATGTCTCTTCCATATCGTGCCGCGATGCGAGTGCATTGAAGCTGTGCCTCAGATCCTCCGGACCACTGTGAACTGCGAAATGCTTTGCGCATGCCGCTGTCTTGAGATACTTCCCCTCGCCCTGGAGACCACGTACGAACTCCTTTCCGAGAACCGATGTAAGGTATGGATCCTCCCCATAAGTCTCCTGCCCCCTTCCCCAGCGGGGATCGCGGAAGATATTCACGTTCGGAGACCAGAAAGTGAGACCTTTGTAGATATCATGATCGGAGAATCTTGAGGCTTCATTGTACTTTGCCCTTCCCTCCGTGCTGATTGTATCGGCAATGCGGAAGACAAGATCGCTGTCAAAAGTGGCTGCAAGCCCGATTGCCTGAGGAAACACTGTTGCTGTCCCTGCCCTCGCAACCCCATGCAGTGCCTCATTCCACCAGTTATACTCACTGACCCCCAATCGCTCGATTGCAGGAGAAGAGAATAGAAGCTGTGAAGCTTTTTCCTTCAGCGTCATCTGTGAGACGAGTTTCTCAGCCTTTTCCTTTGCCCAGCTTCTATCACGCATGGTCATTCCTCCTTTAAGCTCTTCACCTTCCTTTTCAGTGCAGAGACGAACATGAGAGCTTCCAGAGGCGTGGATGTATCGGTATCGAAGGCCTCGATGTCTGCAATCATATCTGAAAGAGGATTCTCATTCACTTCTCCTGCGCTGTCAATGAAAAGATCACCTTGTGATGTGTCAAAGGAATAATCTGCAAAATGATGCTTCTGGAAAAGCATCGCTTCCTTGATGACCCCCCGGGGAAGACCTGCAAGCTTGGCAACATGTATACCATACGAAGACGCAGCTACCCCAGGCTCTGCCTTTCTCAGGAAAGTGATGTTGTTCCTCTCCTCAAGGACTGCCATGTGCAGAAGCTGCATTCCAGATGTGTCAAGCATCGTGAGCTCATGATAATGCGTTGCAAAAAGCGTTATCGCTGAGAGCTTCTTCAGATACTGCATCACCGCATAGGCTATGGACATGCCATCCTGTGTTGATGTCCCTCTTCCGATCTCATCCATTATGATCAGCGAATGCTCTGTCGCACCACGGAGTATCGCTGCAGTCTCAGTCATCTCCACAAGGAAGGTTGATTCTCCCCTGGCAAGGTTATCACTTGCACCTACACGGCAGTAGATCCTGTCAGTTATAGGTATCATGGCACTCTCGGCAGGAACAAATGAACCCATATGGGCCATCAGCGTTATTATCGCAACTTCCCTGAGATATGTGCTCTTACCGGCCATGTTAGGACCTGTGATGAGCGCAAAGCGTGATTGCGAGGAGGAGAAGGAATTGGCAGTATATCCCTCCCTGCCGCTATATGCCTCAACGACAGGATGACGGCCGTTGATTATGCTGATATCATCGGATTCCTGTAGCTCTGGCCTTACATAACCGCATTCAAGAGAGAGATATGCAAGGGATGAGAAGAAGTCGAGCTCCGAAATGATCTTCCCCATTCCTTCAATGGCTGTATAGAGATCCCTTGCCCTGTCAAGAAATGATGAGAAAACAATCCTCTCCCTCTCTGCTGCTTCCATCCTGGAGCTTTCTATCCTGGTCTTCATCTCCTCAAGCTCCTGGGTTGTATACCGCTCTCCACCCACAAGAGTCTGGCGTCTTATGAAATACTCCGGGACCTTGTCAGTATTGGATTTCGACACTTCAAAGTACGCACCGATGATCCTGTTCTGCCCCATCTTCATATTCGCGATTCCTGTCTCGCTGCGGATTTTCTCCATGTAGGAAGAGAGAAGCTCCTCTCCCCCTGAAAGATAGGATCTTGCCTCATCAAGGGCAGCATCATAGCCGGAAAGGATGATCGTCCCCTCATTCGCGATATTCGTGCATTCCCTGTTTATCGCCTTGAGAGCATCTGCAGAGAAATCGATGACTGCTTCAAAGTCTCCGGAGAAATCCTCTGCAAGTTCAAGATACTCCTTCTTCTCCCCTATGAGCGAGAAAAAGGATGCGGAGGTATCTGCAATCGCAAGCATGTCTCTGGGAGTGAGTTTTCTCAGGGAAGCCTTGGATGAAAGCCTCTCCAGGTCGGAGGAAGAAGAGAGAATAGAGCGCACTCTCTCCATCTCCTTTCTATTTCCTGCGAAGAATGAAACCCACTCCAGGCGTCTTTCTATGGCCTTCTTATCACAGAGAGGATGAAGAATCGCATCTTTCAGGAATCTTCCCCCCGATGCTGTCTTCGTCCTGTTCATTGCGGAAAAAAGGGATCCGGCGCTTCTTCCATCTGAAAGCGATGATACAAGCTCAAGATTGCGGACGGCGGCGCTGTCGAGCATGAGGTAAGAGCTGTCATCTATCCTCTCGATTGCCCTCAGCTGCGGCAGCTCTGATTTCGTGTTGTCGACAATATACTTAAGAAGGGCACCTATAGCAGAGAGGATCGGATCCTTTTCTCCGATACCGAAAAGACGCAGTGCCGACTGAGGAAACTGACGCATTGCCTCTTTCCGTCCCTCCTTCATGGAAAAATACCATGATGGAAGCTTCGTTATGATTGCACCGCTCCTGTCTAGAACAGAGCGGAATGCCTTCTCGGAGAAATAAAGATCGTCCGATACGACTATCTCCTTAGGAGAGACGGAGGCGATCAGCGATTCAAGTGCGTTGTATCCCTTCTCCAGAGGAAGCGTCCTGACACGGAATACGCCTGTCGAGATGTCAGCCCAGGCTGTGAATATCCCCTTTGCATTTGAATCAACGGAGAGAACGAAAGAAGATGAGAGAGAATCAAGATACTCCTCATCAACGACGGTCGCCGGTGTGTATATTTCCGTGACGCTCCGCTTTGCAAGCTCCCGTGGATTATCAGAAAGGGAAAGCTGCTCACAGATTGCGACTTTACGCCCTGCATCAAGAAGCCTCTTCAGATAATTTCTGGCAGCATGGTAAGGAATGCCGCACATGGGAACACCTGCTCTCTGTGTAAGCGTCAGATTGAGAAGCTTTGAGACATCCTCGGCATCGGAACCGAACATCTCATAGAAATCACCCAAACGGAAGAAAAGCACCATGTCCTGATGCTTTTCCTTTATCTCCATATACTGACGCATCATCGGCGTCAGATTTTCTTTTCCATCCATCGGATCAATAATAAGATGTTGTGATGGCAAGTACAAGCTTGAGACCGGTATTGCCGATTCCGGAAGAATCCCACCTTCCGCCCTCACTGTCGTTCCATGTCCAGTTCTCTACAAGATAGAGGCCGAGCGGGAAGCCCGGAATCTGCATCTTGATGCCCGCACCAAACGCAAAGTACCAGTCAATATTCCTGAACGATGAAAGCTCCGAAATCTCATCGGTGACACCTGTTGCGGAGGCAAAGCCTTCTGCTGCAAGCATCTGGTAGACAAGAGGATATGTGAGGTCAATCTGGTTGTGCCACAGGAATGCCTTGTCGTAAATAACGTCGAATCCTCTTCCGATGTTCATGCCATCGATATAAAGCATCTCATACCTCGTGGCGCCTTCCTTTGCGTTGTGCCATCCCCATTCTCCATCCTTTGACCAGAACTGATCGAACATGAATGAGACATTCGAAGAGAAGGAAAGCACAAGATTCATAGGTCTCTCCTCCTCATCCTGGAATGAATAGATAGAGTGATAGACCGCACCGGAAAGGGACACACGGTTATAATTGGAAAGGCCCATGAGGATACCGCCGGCATAAGTGTAGGATGCAGAGAGAACATAGCCTCTTGTCGTGTTCTGCCTCAGATCCCTTCCATCCCATGTCACAGAGAGTGTGAGACGGTTGGACCATTGCCATCCCTGATGATACTTGTATATCAGCTCCTCATACGGTGTATACATCGTATCGTTGTAAACCGCATGGTTTATACCCAGCGATATTCCAGCAGAGAGGATCAGTGAACCAGGATCGAATGTGAATGTGTATCCTGTGGTATAGCCCAGCGCTATACGATAGTACTGATAGCTCATGAGATAGGCATCGGATGGGTAGAGAGGATTATCCGTCGCATACCATTCTTCTGCGGAGTTGTATCCGAGAGGGAATGTCTCCTTTGCACTGTCACGGCCATCGAACATATCGGAATTAGGATTCTTCTGCAGCGTGTTATCCCTGCTGCTGCGCTCTACAGAGAGGGAGATGGAGTTTGCCCATCTTCTGTTTCCAACCCAATCATCAGAGAGTGATACAGAAACAGACTGTGTATCGGGAGAGAGTGTCGTGGAGATGGCGAGATCACGGCCAGTTCCTGCCAGATTCCTGTCAGCCCACTGCAAAAACCCGGAAATCGGAAACCCGTCAACAGTTCCTCCGAATGTGGCTCCGAACTGGAGCTCCATCTGGTTTCCTTCCTCTACAGTGAATTCAATGATCACTCCATCCGGGGTGTTTCCGTAAAGAAGATCCGCACGGACTGTGGACAGAAGGCCTGTATTCATCATGTTCTGCTGGCTTCTGATGAGCGCTGAACGCGAGAAGACATCTCCGACTTTCAAGGTTATCTCACGCTCAAGGACATAAGGACGTGTCTTCGTGAGACCGTTTATGATGATCTGCTCTACTACGGACTGTGAACCCTCGCTTATGGATATATCGTAGCTTATCGTATGGTTCATCTCATCGCGGTGAGGAGTGAAGAGGACTAAAGAACGGATGTATCCGTTATCAAAATAAAGGGAATTCAGTGCTTCCTGCTGTCTGGCTATCTTCTCCGCATCATATGCATCTCCCGGCTGCATTGTGATCAGATTCTCTATAGCCTCATCGGAAAACACGTTGTTGCCAGAGAATGTTATATCCCCGATAGTCCATCTCTCTCCTTCCTCTATCGTATAGACAAGATTGACATAGATGGTCTTCTCATCCTCCTCGCCTGTGGGAACGATTTCCGTACCGGTCACTCTGGTATCGGGATAACCTTCCCTTCCATAGAGCTGGACGATGAGGCTGCTGTCAGTCTCGATGTTGCTCATTATGAGGTTACCTGAGTTGAAGAAGGATTTCTTTTTCTGTGTCATCACATCGGTAAGGTCCTTTGAGCTCAGGCCGGAAACTCCGGAGAAAAGGATATCCCTCACCTTATACTGCTTCCCTTCCGTCACTGTATAGAGAATGGATACCGTATTCGAAGCCTCATCGATTGTATATGAAGGCTCAACACTTGCATCCTTGTAACCACGCTGGAGGTAATAGGAAAGGACCGAGTCGGCATTTATACCGAGCATTCCCGGCGTGAAGAAGTCTCCCTCGTCAATCGACTGGGCGCGGAGAAGAGGATTGCGGCCTATTCTGTCGTTTCCGTTTATCGTGACTGAGGAGACCATAGGGTTCTCTGCAATGTTGAACTGTATGACAAGATGCTCGTCCTCACCTTCTCTCAGAGCCTCTGCACTGACATAGCTGAGCCATGGCTGGGCGTAGAGAACACTGTTCATTTCCGAGAATACGGCATCTGAAAATGGTTCTCCGAGATATGGGGAGAGAAGATCGTCAACTGTTTTCTCTTTTACGTTCTTAAGTCCTTCGTATCTGAAAGCGGCCATTGGCATCCCATCCCACCACACACCGCTGTTCTCAGCTGCAAAGAGCAGAGAGAACGTGAAAAGCATGAATGTGAGAATGAGAAGGATTCTTCTCGCTGTGTTCCTCATTAGAAATTCTCCTTCGAGCATACTAACAGATTGGTCATTTTCCTTCCACATATCCAGACGCTGAACATCAGGCAATCAGGCAAGATACACGAAAGATACACACAATTCACCAGACAATACGCTTCGAGACACCGAATCCGAAGGAATCGATGATATCATACAGCGTCACATTTTCCGGTTGTGTGAATATCGTGAAGACCGCAAGAGGGTTATCCCACTCAAGCGAGATCTCGATATCAAGATTAAGGTCATCGGCAAGGAATGTATGGCGAGTCTCCAGCTGGTTGCTTTCGGCGTCGAGATGGATCATACCCTCAAGATAGAGCTCCGGAGAGAGGTATTTTCCGAGATAGAGCGTCGTACCGTCAAGATACCTTGCCATAGGAGAGAGCATCTCATTTTCGATGTTCGAGGATGCATAGGAGACCGTATCGAATATGAGATTCTCGATGATATTCGTGTGGAGCGAGAACGTATCAAGAGAAAGAGATGAGCGAATGGACTGCTCAAGCGTGCTCTCGCTCTGCGTCGTTATGATACCGAAGCGGGAGAGGATGTCCACCGAAGCAGAGACAAGCGAGACCATCGAGGAGACGGAGATATCACCATAGACTGAGTTCGGGAGGATTGACTGTCCAAGTATCTGCATGATCTCGCTCAGAGGCTTTGATGGCGCGCTCTCGAATGCCGGGCTGAGGTTATCCATCGTGGCATCGCGGAGGATGAGATAGATATCCACCTGGTTTCCATCTGAATCGAAATCCCTGAGCCTTGCCCTGAGGTTGATGATAGGATTGAATCCCCTCATTTCTGTCGGATCCTGACGGAAGCTGATGTTTCCTTCCGTAATGTAGAAGTTCTTCTGGAAATAGAAGATCTCACCAGAGCGGATGTCAAGGGAACCTGAGACCTCCAGTTCTCCGAGCTCATCAACCTTGACGTTCAGGTTCTGATACTCTGCAAGATCGGCACGGAGTATCGGGTCACCGGTGAGCGGGAACAGGAACTTGACATTCTCTGTAAGAAGAAGCTTGAGATCCGAGGTCGTGCGCTTTGTTGACTCACCCTTCATCCATTCTGGCATCGGTTCCATTCCGATGGACATCGTCAGGTTCGCGGCCTTGAGGTCACCATTGAGATAGAGAATGTCATCAGATTGCTCACCCACTCTGAGGTATCCTGTGACATCTCCCCATATGTCGATATTCGAGGATGTGAGAGGAAGCCTTATTCCAATCCAGTTGCCCTCTTCGGCAAAGACATCCACGTACCAGCCATCCATTGAAAGCGATGACGAGAGATCGATTGTGAGTGCGACGCGCCCGGGTGTCCTCTCATAAGTCTTTAGATCCAGGACAGTGCAGTCATCAACTATTGATGAGAAGGAATTGTCCCAGACAGTGAAGTACGGGTTGTGAAGGATTACCCGCTCATCCGGCATCCAGAAGACATCGAAAGACACTTCCTCTGCTGCAAGATAACCGGAAAGAAGCCAGGAGGAACCGTCTTGCACTGCAGCAATCTCTCCATGCGCAGGAGCTGGAGCTATGAATGAGACAGATGGCGTCAGGAAAAGATCTGCAACGGCTATCTCGAAGCTCTCGATATCGAACCTGAGTTCCATGCCGCCCTCCCCTGTCATTCCTTCAAGGGTGAATTCAGCGACAGGGCTGAGATCGATATCCAGAAGCGCTCTCCGATCCGAGGTATTGTAACTGCCGTTCACAAGATTGCCGGAGAATTCAAGGACATCCTGGTTTTTGCGGACATGGACAGTTCTCTCGTCAAGTTCAAAGAGTCCTCCGAGATCCGTCTTCCCGATATTTATATCCGCCTCCACTCCATCAAGCCCGGTCCTGTACATCGAAAGCATCGAGTCATAGAGATTGCTTCCTTTCTCAAGCATTGCCTCGACTGTGACAGAAGTCGATACAGGAAGAGGTCCATCGGCTCTTTCAAGGGAAGTGGAGAGAGAAACGTATGCCGCGGCCTTTCCGCTTTCAGAGGAGAAGCTGATCTCATCCGATGTAAGAGAGAGGCTGCCTTGTGTGAAGGAAATCGAGGACAGCTCTATCTCGCTGCGTCCGACATACATCCGTGCCTCCATCTTTACAGGATTGTTCACCATGTCAGTGCTTTCGGCCCGGACAGTTCCTGAGAAGAGGAGTGAATCCCATGTACCCGCACGTGCTGTAAGGTTTATGTTGCCGATCATATCATCCAGGCCAAAACGGCCAAGATCAAATGAATCAGCCCTCAGAAGACCCGAGAACATACCGCTATCAGAGCGCACTATCGAAAGGCGGAACTCCTCCTGAGCCTGGGACGAGAGATACAGGGCAAATGATGGTGTACGGTAATCGATATGCATCCTGCCGCTGAATTCAGGGAAAGCGGATGCAAAAGAGATGCTGTCAAAATCAAGGGAGGCATTATCGCCGGAGAATGAGAAGCGGAGATCTGGATCTCCTGGCAGCATTCCGATGTTTCCAACAAGAAAATCCTCAGAATTTATTCTAAGCTGCTGTTCGGGGAAGCTGAAATATGCACTTACAGAACCATCAAGATACGTCTGTGTGTCCTCCCCTTCCCGGATGATCGGCAACTCAAAATGATTGAAGGAAAGAAGGCCGTCAATCTCCTCTCCGAAAGAGACAGTGGCATTTGCCTTATCATTGTCGACAGTAATGAGATTATCCTGGAAATCGATGCGTATATCGAACGGATAGTAATAATCACCGCTTTTGAGCGTTGCAGAGGATTCGATGACATATTCATCCGACCAGTTCACGTTGCCGCTAAGATAACTATTTGAGAAACGCGGAATGGAAGCGTGGAAGATATACTCCTCATCGCTCTGCAGAGTAAATGTCGCGACAAAGAGCTCATAACCGGAGTCCGTCATGGAGAGAACGAATCTGCCTTCTGGCAGGTTTGTCCTGAAATTGATAGCTCCGCTGAATGATGCCCTTATGAAGTCTGATGTGAGCGAAAGCTGTTCTATATCTACCCCGTCATCTCTGAGATATCCGCTTCCAGCAGCTGCAAGAGAGAATGAGAGGTCATTGAATGCGATATCCGAAACGGCAAGAGCGAAATCCATAGGACCGGACATGTTCTCATCAAAATCCACCGCCACGCTTCCGGTGGCTGCCGTATTGCTTCCTATGTAATTGTAAAGCACCGGCACATACTCGCTGACAATCGGGACAAACGGGCTGAGAGGAAGATCCGTGTAGAATGCGCTGAGCCTTATTCCATCATCCATTTCTCCGGATATCACAAGCCTGTTGCCGAAAGAACCCTGAATGGATGAGTTTCCATCTGCGATGTTTATGAAAAGATATCCTTCCTCCTCCATTCCCGGAAGCACAAAGTGTTCAAGGGCTGCACTGCCGGAGATCTTCCCGTTCTCATACGATCCAAGAGAGACAGAGAGCTCTCCGCCCGTACCTTCAAGCGCAGAACCTTCAGCTCCTATTCCTATTCTTCCAGAAGCTCTCAGCTCCGGTGTGTCAGATGCCGTACCACTTATCGATATATCCTTACCGAGGAGAGGGAAATCAAGGTCTGCAAGCTCTGCTATTCCAGACACAAACTCAGGTGTGGAGAAACGGAATGATCCATCTGAGAAATCATAATAAGCCTCTGTATGCACAGCACTGTAGAGCTCTGTATCATCCTTTCCGACGAGTGCATTCTCTGCAACTATGTTAGCAGAGGAAGATGAAAGGGAAAGATCCGCTTCCGCAGCCTGCACATAAAAGCTCTCATACTCTGCATCCAGCGCCGTTACAACAGCCTCAGCATCCGTCGTCGAGCCATGGAGGGATGAACGTGAAAGAGAGAAAGAAGCGCCATATGCATTTCCGGAGAGAGAAGAGAATGACAATGCGAAAGAGGCATTCTCGAAATCATCAAGGCTCGGAGAAGACAGCTGGACCACAGGCTGCCCTGCAGAGAAGGCAAAATCAGGAGATTTGAATGAGATTGAATCGGAGGAAGCAGAAAGCGATAGATCATTTCTTATGACTGCGCGGAGAAGCACACTCTCAGCCTCTCCTTCCATTGTATCAGATTTAAATGATACCGAAGGAAGCATCATCTCGCACCTGAGTGACTGCTCCTCTTTTTCCATATACAGCGAAAGCTCCGTATTTTCCGTGCTGATGCCAAGCCCCGATATATCAATATCATGCAGATGGATGGAGATGCTATGCGAGAACTGAGGCAGAGAGAAACCCTCTCCAGAGCTTTCCATTCCTCCGATCCCTCCTATTTCAGGAATCGAAACAAATCCGTCGATACCCTCAATCTCAAGCTCTCCAGAACCGAAAAGCACATAGCCTATCAGTGCAGGAATCCCCATATGCAGGCGAAGGACATCTATCGACACGACCTCCTTTTCCTCATACCCCACTTCAAGACCATTTATAGTGAAGCCACCGCGGAGATTACGTTCCATGGAGTCGAAGGAAAATGAGAGCCTGCTGTCCGCATTTTCCAGAGTTTCCATAAGGCGCTCTGTGACAATGAGTGTCGGAGAAGAAAGCCCTATCGAGAAGACAGCGAAAAATGCCACGGAAACGAACAGCAGCAGAACCACCAGGGAAATGATAACAATCGAAATCGGCGAATGGTATTTCATCTGTCAGAAAATGAGCTTAATATACTCCTCAGTACAGCATAGCATATTACTGCCTGTGGGAGAATGGAGAAGAAGAATGAGTATACTTAAGTCGTTCATCGTGTTTGAAGGCCTTGACGGAGCGGGAACAACAACCCAGATAAAGAACCTTGCAAGATATTATGAGTTCAACAAGAGAGAGTACTTTATAACCAATGAACCTACGGGCAATCCAATAGGAAGACTTGTGAGGGAAGTGCTGCAGAAAAAGGTGATCACCACACCTGAGGCCCTTGCGCTTTTATATGCTGCGGACAGAAGCGATCATCTTTATAACCCGTCATATGGCATTACAAGAATTCTGGATGAAGGCAAAATCGTGATGTCGGACCGCTACTTCTACTCATCCATAGCCTATCAGAGTGTTGAGTGCTCAAAGAGCCTTGTAAGGACCATTAATGACTTTCCATCACCGGAGTTTCTCATATTCATTGATACCCCTGTAGAGGACTGCATGAAGAGAATCGAGAAGCGCGGAGAGGAAAAGGAGCTGTTTGACAGGGCGGAATTTCTTACAAAGGTAAGGGAAAACTATCTGGAAGAGCTGAAGCGTCTTCCAGATGGTGTGAATCTTCTTGTTGTGGATGGCAGGATGTCAATCGAGGATACGGAGGCGGAGATAAGAAGGTATCTCTCCTCTTTCAGCCTCTGATGAATGTCGCATCACCGTAGCTGAAGAAACGATAGCCTTTCTCGATCGCATGCTGGTAGGATGAGAATATGAGATCCTTGCCGGCAAGCGCAGAGACAAGCATTAAAAGCGTTGACTCCGGGGTGTGGAAATTTGTCAGAAGGTCATCGACGAAGCGGAATCTGTAGCCTGGATGTATGAAAATTGATGTATCTCCCTGCAAACGGACAAGATTCCCGTTCTCATCC
>CASEGX010000079.1 GCA_949287505.1 uncultured Spirochaetales bacterium
AATGATTTACATGATTTTCAATATGATAATACATAATATATTATATGATTTATATATAAAAATATTGTGAATACATATATCTGGATATGTACAAGATCAAGGTATTTTTCCACATCTGTCTTTGATGCTATTATTTCCCTATGGTAAAAAAGATTGGTTTCATCGGCCTTGGTGTCATGGGAGCCTCAATGGCTTCAAGACTTATCGAGGCAGGATACGAGCTGTATGTCTATAACAGGACAAGAAGCAAAGGGGATGCGCTTATCGGAAAAGGTGCACACTGGTGCGATACACCCCGCGCTGTGGCAGAAAATGCAGAGGTTGTCATAACCATTGTCGGTTACCCTAAGGATGTCGAGGAAGTATACCTAGGAAAAGACGGTCTCATTGAGGGCATTAGGAAAGGACAGATATTCTGCGACATGACAACCACAAAGCCGTCTGTTGATATCATGATTGCTGAGAAGCTGAGAGAAAGAGGTGCTGATATGGCAGATGCCCCGGTGTCTGGAGGAGATACAGGTGCAAGAAACGGCACGCTCTCCATCATGGCAGGATGCCGCGATGAGGTTTTCGATACTCTTCTTCCTGTTTTCCAGGTTATGGGAAAGAACATCACCCATATGGGAGATGTCGGATCCGGGCAGCATACAAAGATGGCAAACCAGATTGTCATAGCAGGAACGATGTGCGGAGTCTCCGAAGCCCTTGTATATGGAGCAAAAGCAGGTCTTGATCTTGAGAAGATGGTACAGACCATCTCCAAAGGCGCTGCAGGATGCTGGACACTCGACAATCTTGCGCCACGTGTTCTCAAAGGAGATTATGAACCGGGTTTCATGGTCGATCACTTTATCAAGGACATGGGTATTGCTCTCGAGGAAGCGGAGAAAATGGAGCTTCCACTGCCCTCTCTTGCCCTGACGAGGCAGCTCTATCTTGCCATCAAGGCAGAGGGAAATGGAAAGAAAGGCACACAGGTGCTTGTGAAAGCGCTTGAAGCACTCAGCGGTAAGGAGATTCTATGATCAGAGAAAAGGATGCGGCTCTAATCAGGCTTTCGGGGGGAAAGGAATTCAAGGCTGATATCATCACCGACAGCATGGGTGAGAAATCCATTGACATAACATCGCTAAGGAAGGAGACAGGATATATAACCTATGATCCCGGATACGTGAACACAGGCTCCTGCATGTCCTCAATCTGCTACATAAACGGCGAGAAGGGAATCCTGCGCTACCGCGGTTATGACATTGCCGATCTGGTAGCAAAATGCGATTTCATCGAGGTTGCTTATCTCCTCATCAAAGGAAGGCTTCCATCTGCAGAGGAAAGAATCGGATACCAGAAGCTTCTGAATGAGAACTCTCTTCTTCATGTGAACATGAGGGATTTCTTCCGCGCATATCCGCATGATGGGCATCCGATGGGAATACTTGCTGCAATGGTCTCCTCCCTTTCTGCATTCTACCCGGAACTTGAGGATAAGGATCCTGAAGAGAATCTTGACCTTACGGTAACGAGACTGCTTTCCAAGATGAGAACGATTGCTGCATTCACATACAGGCAGATGAAAGGTCTTGATTTCGTCGAGCCGCAGTACAACTACTCATACTGTGCGAACTTCCTCAACATGATGTTCCACACATCGGTTAATAATTATGTACCTTCTCCTGTGCATGTTGCGGCACTGAACAAGCTCTTAATACTTCATGCAGACCATGAGCAGAACTGCTCAACAAGCGCAGTACGCCTCGTGGGTTCCTCCGATGCGAACCTCTATGCATCTGTTACAGCAGGTGTCTGCGCACTCTGGGGCTCAAAGCATGGAGGTGCAAATCAGGCAGTGATGGATATGCTCCAGCGTATCGACACAGAGGGACTCTCAATTGACGAGGTCATCAGGAAAGCCAAATCAAAGGATGATCCATTCCGCCTTTTCGGCTTCGGACACAGGGTGTACAAGACATTCGATCCGAGAGCAAAGATTGCAAAGGAACTTACAAGGGAAGTGCTCGCTGCAAGCGGAAAGACCGACAGGCTTCTTGACATAGCACTGGAACTTGAGGAGAGAGCAACGCATGATGATTATTTCATCGAACGCAATCTCTATCCGAATGTGGACTTCTATACAGGCATCACATTCCATATGATGGGTATTCCTGTATCGATGTTCACGGTCCTCTTTGCAATGGGACGCCTTCCTGGATGGATTGCCCATTACCTTGAATGGAGGCATGATCCGTATCAGAAGATCGGAAGACCCCGCCAGATATATTCAGGCCCGGAGGCAAGAGATGTCGTTCCGATTGCCGAACGCTGAAGCATATATCTTTGATTTCAACGGCACGCTTTTCTGGGATTCGGAGGAAAACAGGAAAGCGTGGTCCGAGACATTTCTCAGATACAGGGGAACGCCGATAAGCGACAGTGAATACACTCTTCTCAATGGAAGGACCGACGAGGAGACAGTCCTGTATCTTGCACCTGAAAAATCAAGGGAAGAGAGGGATGAGATTGCCGCTTTCAAGGAAAAGCTGTACAAGGAAATCTGCCTTGGAGGGAGAATGACACTCTCTCCAGGAGCTGAGAAGCTGCTTTCGTATCTGAAAGAAAAAGGAAAGCCAATGGCAATCGCCTCATCTGCGCCCAAGGTGAATATGGACTGGTACATACCGGAGTACGGGCTTCTGCGATTCTTCAGGAAAGAGTGCATCATAGCAGGAAGGACAGATATACCATCCAAGCCTGACAGTGCGATTTTCCTCCTGACTGCAGAAAAACTAGGCGTAAAAGCGGAGAACACTGTAATCTTCGAGGATTCCGCATCCGGTGTAAGAGCAGCCCTTGGATCCGGGGCGAAGCTTGTAATAAGAATAAAGGAACCCGGACTTGAAAGCATCCGGGATCCACGTGTTAAAGAGATATCCTCTCTGGAGGAAATCAGAGCAGAGTGATGAGATAGGATGTGAAGAGAGATGTCGAGAGGCATTCTCCATCCCTCCCCTCCTTTTTCATCAGAGCATGGAAATCTGCAGTCACCCTTCCTGACATGATTGCCTTCCTGACCGCATTACGTATCATCAGAGCAGCTTCATTCCAGCCGATGTACTCGAGCATCATGACACCGGAGAGAATAATGGAAAGAGGATTCACGATATCCTTTCCCGCGATATCAGGAGCAGTGCCGTGAGTTGCCTCGAAAACAGCGGCACCTGTTGTGTAATTTATATTTCCCCCCGGCGCGATTCCTATTCCACCGACTTCTGCAGCCAAGGCATCGGAGACATAGTCACCATTGAGATTGAGAGTCGCAATGACATCATAATTCTCAGGCTTGAGAAGGATGTTCTGCAGAAATGCATCGCATATGCAGTCCTTTATCTCCACATCTCCGTGCTCTGCAGGGATGAACACCTTTCCATCCTTTTCATATGAGCCATACTCATCGCGGGCAAGCTCATACCCCCAGGCACGGAAACCTCCCTCTGTGAACTTCATGATGTTTCCTTTATGAACAAGCGTCACAGAACGGCGGTGATGGGAAATGGCATAGTCGATCGCGGCCCTTATAAGGCGCTTCGAACCCTCCGGAGATACAGGCTTTACGCCGATTGCAGAAGACTCTGGGAATCTTATTCGCGTGCATCCCATCTCGTTTTCAAGAAATGAAATGACCTTCCTCACCTCTTCCGATCCCGATGGCCATTCAATACCTGCGTATATATCCTCCGTATTCTCTCTGAAGACAACCATATCAACGTTCTCCGGATGCCTTACAGGAGACGGAACACCTTCAAAATACTCGACAGGACGGAGACATACATAGAGATCAAGCTTCTGCCTGAGCGCTACATTGATTGATCTTGCCCCCTTTCCGACAGGAGTCATTAAAGGTCCCTTGATGGCGACAAGGGATGATTCAATTGCCTCAAGTGTCTCATCAGGAAGATTGGTACCGGTCTTCTCAATGGCCTTTCCGCCAGCGAGAGCCTCTTTCCATTCAATCTTCCTCTTCCCACAATATGCCTTAGCAACAGCTGCATCGAGAACAGCTCTCATTCTCTCCGTTATCTCGGCGCCAACTCCGTCTCCCTCGATAAAGACTATCTCAGGATTCTCCGGAACAAGCAGACGGCCGTTTTCCATTCTTATTCTCATGCTCTCTCCTCATTGAGCCTGCCACCGGCAGCAAGCATTCTCTTCTGCTCCTTAGATGCAAAGAGCTTCAGAGGGACATCAATACCCTTGCTATGATCACGGAGCGTGAAGTGTCCGCTTTCAAGTGCTTCGCGCGGCGAGAGAAGCTCTAGCTCATCCCCTTCCTCGATTCTCTCATAATCCTTCTCATCCTCGAAAAGAAGAGGAAGGATACCGAAATTGCAGAGGTTTGCCTGGTGGATACGTTCCATCGAGACAGCGCAGACAGCACGGATACCAAGATACATCGGACATATTGCAGCATGCTCACGTGAAGAGCCCTGACCATATGATGCGCCGGCGATGATGAAGCCGCTTTCACCCTTATCCTTATAAGACTTGGCCCTTTCAGGGAATGTCGGATCCACAGACTCGAATACGAACTTTGCATACTGAGGGATGTTTGATCTGTATTTGAGACGTGCGCCTGCTGGCATGATATGGTCTGTCGTGATCTTGTCCCCAACCTTTATCACAGCGTGTCCCTTTACAATCTCCGGCAGCGGTGTGTTCTCAGGCGGTTCCCCGATATTAGGACCACGCTTTATCTCTTCCGAAAAAGTCGGATAGATAAACATGGAGTCATCGATAAGGAACTTCTCAGGCATTTTTATATCAGAAAGATCTGCATCCGAACTCCTTGGATCTGTGAAGACTCCTGTTATCGCAGAAGCTGCGGCAGTCTCTGGCGACACAAGATAGAGATTCGCGCTTGCAGTTCCTGAGCGCGCATAGAAATTCCTGTTGCTTGTCCTGAGAGAGACACTATCTGTTCCAGGACTCTGATGATTTCCGATGCAGAAACCGCATGCAGACTCAAGAATCCTCGCCCCCGCCCTGATAAGGGTCTCCAGCGTTCCATCCTCTGTGATCATCAGCAGAACTTCCCTGGATCCCGGAGCAATACCAAGCGACACGGAGGGTGCCACGTGATGACCACTGAGAATACGTGCAGCTCTTTTCAGATCCATGTAGCTTGAGTTAGTGCAGGATCCGATAAGTACCTGGTCAACCTTCATTCCTTCAAGCTCTGAAACTGTTTTTATGTTTCCAGGGCTGTGAGGACAGGCAGCAAGCGGTTCAAGGGATGAAAGGTCAATCTCAAAGAGATCATCGTAAACAGCATCAGGATCTGCGGAGATAGGAATGAAATCCGCCTCCCTACTCTGCGCTTTCAGAAATGCTCTTGTATTATCATCCGAGGGGAAAAGTGATGTTGTGACACCGCACTCAGCACCCATATTGGCAATTGTTGCCCTCTCCGGAACGGAAAGCGTCCTCACACCCTCTCCCGTGTATTCGAAGACCGTGTTCACGTTGCCCTTCACGCCGAAGCGCTCAAGGACCTTTAAAATAACATCCTTTGCAGAAACGAAAGGAGAAAGACTTCCATGAAGACGGATCTCAACAACACGCGGTGCAATGATGCTGAAAGGTTTTCCCGCCATTGCAAGGGCGACATCGAGGCCGCCTGCACCAACTGCAAATGAACCGATTCCTCCGGCTGTCGGTGTATGGGAGTCGGAACCGAGGAGTGTCTTTCCCGGGCGTGCGAAACGCTCAAGATGAACCTGATGGCATATACCATTTCCCGCCCTCGAGTAGATTACACCCTTTCTGTCTGCGACGGTTCTGAGATATTCATGATCATCGGCATTCTCGAAGCCGACCTGTACTGTATTGTGATCGACATAGCTGACAGCGAGTTCATTCTTCACTCTATCGAGATTCATTGACTCGAATTCAAGATACGCCATCGTACCTGTCGCATCCTGTGTCAGAGTCTGATCAATTCTTATCGATATGCTCTCTCCCTTCCTGAGCTCTCCGCTCACAAGGTGCTCTGAGAGTATCTTGTAGCACTGTGTCTGTCCCATATGCTCTCCTTGATTTTCACATTATATGGATTATGCCGAAGATTGACCATGCCGGATAGTCAATGCTAGTCTCTCAGCATGGATAAGCTGTTTCAGAACATACCTCTTTTCTCTGCGGCTATAGCTTTTGTCATCACGCAGCTGTTGAAGCCTATCATCAACGCAATGCTTGGCAATGGCTGGAAATGGCGTTATCTCATAACAACCGGAGGTATGCCTTCATCCCACAGTGCTGCGGCCTCAGCTCTTACTGTATCCATTGGAATGTCTGAGGGAATCGACTCTGCATCCTTTGCAATCTGCGTGTTCATAGCCCTTGTAATCATGAACGATGCCATGAATGTCAGATACGAGACCGGCAAGCAGGCAGAGCTTCTGAACAAATGGTCAGAAATCCTTGCAGAACTGCATAAGAATGGACCGTTCTCGCCCATTGCCTTCAAGACGATGATCGGGCATTCTGCCTTGCAGGTTGTGGCAGGAGCGGTGCTTGGAGCTGCAACAGGAGCGCTTTACACTTATCTGAGGCTTTTCAATGGCTAAAATGAGCTTTGATGATTTCTACAGAGCCCAGTATGGAGAACGGTGGGACAGCCTGAAAGAAGCGATGCTTTCAGACGAGGAAGACAAATGTTCCCCGGAAGGACTCATCTCCCCATACTACATGGACAGGACATCGATAGAGACAGCAACGCTGCTTCCTGTGAAAGAAGGCTCACTCCTTCTTGATATGTGTGCAGCCCCGGGTGGCAAAACCATAGTGCTTCTTTCCAGAATGAAGGGAAACGGAAGCCTTGTATCAAATGACAGGTCAATGGACAGACGGGAAAGGATGAGAAGAGCTGTCGAGATGACGGTTCCTGAAGAATGGAGAGAGAACCATAAGATAACCGGCCACGATGCTTCAAGATGGGGTCTTTATGAAAAGGAAGTTTACGATTCAATCCTCCTCGATGCCCCCTGCTCCTCAGAGCGCCATGTGCTCCAGAGTCCGGAACACATGGCACAGTGGTCTCCGTCCAGACCGAAGAGACTGCAGGCTCTGCAGTACTCAATGCTGACCTCTGCCCTTCTTGCTCTGAAAAAAGGAGGCTTCCTTCTCTACTCAACATGCTCGGTAAATCATGGAGAGGACGAGGAGATCATCAAGCGCTTCATGCGTAAGCATCCGGGAGAAGCAGAGGAGATCGAAATTGAACTTGAATATGGAGAGAAGCTTGAGTATGGGACCATAGTCCTCCCTGACAAAAGCAAAGGCAGAGGACCTATGTATGCTTCTCTTCTGAGGAAAATATGACGAATTGCGCAATTACTGAATGCAGAGATTACACTGCCAAGGAACTGGATGCTGCACTTTTGAAGATTGTGGAGAATACAGCCTTTCCAGATGTGAGAGGCAAGACGGTGCTGGTGAAGCCGAATATCCTTTCAGATGCGCCTCCAGAGAAAGCCATCACCACAGATTACAGAGCCCTCGATGCGCTTCTCCGCCTTCTCAGGGAAAAAGGTGCTGTCCGAATAATAGTTGGAGACAGTCCCGGAACCCAGACAGGAAAGCTGACTGCGAATCTTTCCAGAATCGCAGAGACCGTAAGCAGAAACGGCGCACTCCTTTCAGATTTCAGACAGGCAAACAGGATTCATGAGATTGATGGCGTGAAAATACCGATGGCCACTGCTCTTGATGAGGCAGACATCGTCATTTCATTTGCAAAATTCAAGACACATCAGCTCATGAGTGCAACCGGTGCTGTGAAGAACATGTTCGGAACGATACCGGGACTTAATAAGAGTCCGCTGCATTTCAGATACAGGACACCGGAATCATTTGCAGCATTCCTGATGAAGGTATTCGATGAATGCCATGTCGATTATGCCCTGCTGGATGCTGTCATAGGGATGGAAGGACCGGGACCTGGAAGCGGAACACCTCGACATGTCGGACTTCTTTTCGGATCGGAAAATGCATATGCCATAGACAAAGCCGAAGCCACGATAATGGGCTACAGAAGCGTTCCGCTGATTGAGAAAGCCGAAAAGCTTTCACCCGGCATAAGCGATGCCGCTTTTCCTCTTCTCAAACCGGAGAATCTCATCATAAAGGATTATATAAGGATCGGAGGCGGCAAGAAGAATACATTCCGCTCTCTCATTCTCGGAACAGTGAAGAATTTCCTCTCGAAAAAAGGTGTCAGTGACCGTCCGCGTCCAATCTTCGATGAAGGAAAATGCAAGGCATGCTCAAGATGTGTCAACGTCTGTCCTGCCAAGGCGCTGAGAATAGAGAATGGTCATGTTTTGTTCGAGAAAAACAAATGCATCATGTGCTACTGCTGCCACGAAATGTGTCCGTTCGATGCAATCAAGGTCAAATAATATAAAGAATTAGATATCATACAAACTGTTCGATAAGGCTAAAAAATGGCAAATCAACCACCAATCGACCACCAAGGAAATCATTAGTGGTCGATTTCTGACAAAAATCCTCTGGCTTACGGGCCAGAGGATGGAGGTATATATGATTCGTTGCATGAATCCTAGAACATCCAGCCGACACCTGCACGGAATGTCCAATTGTCTATGGAATAATTAAGGACATCCAGAAGGCTGGTACCGAGCATGTAATCGACTCCAAGCTCAAGCATCAGAGAATTCCCAACTCGTATGCCGAGCGTAATACCAAGTCCATAATAGTCAGAAATGCCTTATTAACATCGAAACGACAGTTCAAGTTCTGCTTGAACGAAGTCGATGACAGTCCGGGCATCTGTTCTTGGACTTCCTGTGACATATCGGTTTCTGTCATTGATATCAAGATCAAGTGCAGACTGTAATTCTTCTGTGGAATGATCAGCATTCCCCGCAGTATTACCTCTGACAAGGTAAGCTCTCTTACACTGACACTGATATTTCTGCTTTCGATAATCGATAATGTCCTGAAGCTTTTCATAAATCCAATCAAGAGCAGGACCAATTGAATTAAGAAGCCCGCACCCAATCCTTCCTTGATGTCATTCCATACATTGGATATCTGCTGAAACTTTCCTGTATCAGTGAAAGTGATAGCCTCAGCCATTCCTCCATATACTCCAGCTACTTCCTGCAGAAGAAGATTCAGGGCTTCATATACACCATTCTGTTCCTGGACTTTCTTTATGTTCTCAGCCTGTTCTTCTGTAAGCTGTATGCCCTTCTCTTTAAGGGATTCAATCTCACCTGCAGGGTCTGCAAGCGCCTGAGCGAGATTCTTCGCCGCACCCGCAGCGTCATCGCATGTCGCTGCAGCCATATCAAGAACAGCACGTGTTGCCTCTGGCAGCACATCACGTCCTATCCTTCTTGTAGCCGCAAGCCTCTACTCTACAGCTATGATTTCCTGGTCTGAATATGTCGTTACTTTTGAAAGGGATTCTGAAAGGTTATATAGCTCAGTAGCTGACATTTCCACAGCATTCTGGGTTGCTGCAAGAACAGTCTGAAGACAACGCTCTGCCTGCTCCTGAGCCGAGTATGAAGTAATAACATTCTTAGCTGCTGAAACAGCTATTCCAATAATATGGTTTACTGATTGGAAAACAATCGAAACAGCACTCAGTTTGGCAGAGAAATCCACAAATCGTTCAGAAGTGGTCATCGTTGATTTCGACATTTGTTCGAGCTTCTGCTTTACACTTTCTATTCCGCCAAGAGCCTGAACAACATTGGCAGATATCTTTATTGTCAACTCAGATTGCGCCATCTATTTCCTAAAACAGATGACAGAAAGACTTATATTCAAAGACCTGCGATTATCAGAATAGCAAGAATAAGAAAAGGGGCACCTAATATAAGAAGGAGTATCTTAAACCATCGCTTGTCCGTCTCATCTACAGTCCACCAGGAACGATGAGGCTCAAGTTCAAGCTTGATTATGATTTCTTCCTTTTGCTCTTTATCCTCTTCCATACAGAAAATCTATAATCTGAAATCCTTTCTGTCAAATAACCTGCAGATGATAGAACAGGTTATCAAATGACAAAGTAAGCGCATTACAAGGGAGCAGGATTCGTGCACCAACTATGACAACAGCCAGAATCCGGCCACAGTTGCAGCTTCTTCGGCAGCATCTGATACAATCATAAAAGCCCAGGGTCAGCAAGTGAAAGGATAGAATTATGTATAAACAGATGACAAGGAAGATAGGCTTCGGATATATGAAGTACTGAGTAAGAACGAGAGTCTGAGCTCATGAGAAAACAATCGCAGTTGTCTATGGGTACACACATCCTTACATACATCTGGATTACAGGTTGTACTCACTCCGGCAATTCCAAAATCAATAGAAAAATCTCATGACAGCATCGACACTGCCGGACAAACACTCCTGCAAAACCGTAAGCAATCAGAAGAAGAGAACAACAGTAACAATTACTTACGGTGTAATAAGTTACTAACAACAAAAAAAGAATCTGCGAACAGCTATGAGAATCTCTAAAAAACTAACAAAAGATGACTATTGACGCCACGGAATATTTCGTCCGATTAAAGAATTATACAATCTGCTAAATATGACTAAAAACAGTGTTTTGTACATGATTTGCCCACGGTTTTCAGCGTGGGCAGAATCCATTGACTATTCTCAGTCAGCAAGAAGAGCTTGCATGGCACCAGGGTCGAAGGCCTTTCCATCCATCTCACACTTCTGGATAGTTGTCACATTGTTTCCATCTTCCACTCCGGTCCTTGCAACATAGACAAGTGATCTCTCATCGCCGACAAGAGGCTTGTATGTCACGTCGATATCATAAGTCACGGACTGGTTACCCTGGAACATACCTGAAAGATCAATCTTCACCCTGATATGGCTATCTGCAGTGACAGTGAAAACTCCAAGTCTGTCGCCTGCTTTGTACTCACCATCAGATGAATTACCGGTTATCGCTTCAGCCATACCTCCGAATCCGGCAGAGGCAAGAATCTCCTGAATGCGGTCCTCATACTCCGCAGCTTCCTCCTCAGTCGGTGCTGGAAGCTGCACTGTCTGACAAGCTGTCAGAGCAATAAGCATAACAAGCAAGATCACAGAAATTTTTCTCATCATTTCTCCTTTTCTTGCTTTAATTATATTTTGCATGGCAGCAAGTCATGCTCCGGTTTTCTGACATCCTTTATGTGATTTTCCGCAAAATAACACTTTCAAGTAACCTGAAAATAATATATAGTAACTTATGAGGTTACGAAATGAGCGCGCAAGGTGACAGAATCAGAGAACTCAGAGAACGAAAGAAGATGACTCAGGAAGAACTGGGGAAAGCGATAGGAACAACGAAGCAGACCATCTTCAAGTATGAGAGAGGAATGATTGAGAACATCTCTTACAGCAAGCTGGAGGAGATTGCAAAAGCCCTGGATGCAGAACCATGGGAGATCCTGGGGTGGAATCAGCCGCTGCAGGAAGATGAAGAGAGTATTCCGGGTTTCATATCCGTGCCTTTCATATCACAGAAAATCTCAGCAGGATATGGAGAGGATTTCCTTTCAGATGACAGCATCACACTGAAACGTATACAGATTCCCGAATCGATGGCACGCGGAGTCTCCGATAAATCAACGCTTGTGAGTGCAGAGGTCAAGGGGGACAGCATGATCGATGCAAACATCTACCCCGGTGATTATGTCTTCTTCGCAAAAGGAATGATCAAAGGAGAAGGCATTTACGTAATCGCATTCGCGGGTGATATCATGGTAAAGCGTCTTGCTTTCGATGGCGGCGAGAACAGACTCACCATCATCAGTGAAAACAAGAACTATCCTGTCCGTACAGTCGATGCAGATTCCGACGGTGTAAGGATACTCGGCAAAGTCATCGGCTGGATACACAACGAAATGTTCTGATTCTCCATATTTTCCGTTATTCCAGGCAGGGTTCCCTGCCTTTTTTTATGAGAATGATCCTTGTAACAGCAAGACTGCCATCTGTGTCTTTTCCAACAGTTTTCTTCATGAAAAGTCCATATTTTCTGCTTGACTCAAAAACTGAGGATAAGTAAATACTCTTAGGAAACTAATAATATGAATGATTATCACAACAATATCGGACGCGTCATCGGCAGGTTGTATAACCTGATGAGACGAAGCCTTTTCAGGGACTGCTCGTCACTTGGATGCAGCGGAGCGGAGATCAAGATACTCACACTGGTTCTGACAATGGATGAGCCGGTTTTCCAGAAGGACATTGAAAAGGAATTCTTCCTCCGCCCTCCTACGGCTACGGAGATCCTGAAGCGGATGGAAAACGACGGTCTGATCAACAGGATGCAGGAAGAAGGAGATGCGAGAAAGAAGCGCATTACAGCCACTGCACCTATCCTGGCAAGGAAGGATGAGATTCTCGGAAGCATCCATGCCTTTGAAAGGGATATCACGGCAGATCTGAGTGAGGAAGAGATAAGAACATTCTGTTCTGTTGCTGAGAAAATGCAGCAGAACCTCATGAAAAGCAAAATCGGAAGAAATCTGGAGGAAGACATATGATCAGAAAGCTCATGGCCTCAATCAGGGAATACAAGAGAGAGTCGCTGCTCACACCCCTGTTTGTCACGCTTGAGGTGATTCTTGAAGTGCTTATACCATTTTTCATGGCAGGCATCATTGATATAGGACTTGCGAATGCGGACATGCCATATACAATCAGGATGGGAATCATCCTGGCCGTTGCTGCCCTGCTCTCGCTTATCTGCGGAGCACTCTCAGGAAAGTATGCGGCTGCAGCTTCATCAGGTTTTGCAAAGAACCTGAGAAAGGACATGTATTATCGCATCCAGGGCTTCTCATTCTCGAACATAGATAAATTCTCAGCAGAAAGCCTCGTGACAAGACTCACGACAGATGTAACAAACGTACAGAATGCCTATCAGATGGTCATAAGAATACTCATAAGAGGTCCTGTAATGCTCATCTTTGCCCTCATAATGGCAATGGGCATAAACTTCGACCTCTCCATGATATTCCTCGCTGCAATCCCCATCCTCGGCTTCGGCCTCTTTTTCATTGCAATAAAAGCGCATCCACATTTCGAGAAGGTCTTCAGAACATATGATCAGCTGAACGGAGTCGTCAGAGAGGATGTCACAGCAATAAGGACTGTAAAATCCTATGTGCGTGAAGACTATGAGAATTCCATTTTCAAGAGGATTTCCGAAAAGGTATATGAGAGGTTCGTAAGCGCGGAGAAGATTGTCGCATGGAACTCCCCTCTGATGCAGTTCACAATGTATTTCGCAATTCTTCTCATCTCCTGGCTTGCCGGTGAGCTTATCGTAGAGGAGGAAATGACCACAGGACAGCTGATGAGCATGATTGTCTATGCCACACAGATCCTCTCCTCTCTGATGATGCTTTCAATGGTCTTCGTGATGATAATCATCGCCTCATCATCGGCAGAAAGAATCGTGGAAGTCCTTTCAGAAGAAAGCGACCTCAAGGATCCGGAGAATCCTGTGAATGAGGTTGCAGATGGTTCCATTGATTTTGACAATGTGAATTTCAGCTATTCCGGAGACATATCAAAATGCTCCCTGAAAAATGTCACGCTTCATATAAAGAGCGGAGAGACAATCGGCATCATAGGAAGCACTGGAAGTGCGAAGTCTACACTAGTGCAGCTAATCCCCCGCCTTTATGATGTGACATCCGGTACGATCAGTGTCGGTGGCAGGAATGTCAGGGATTATGGCCTTGAGGCTCTGAGAAGCCAAGTGGCGATGGTCCTGCAGAAGAACACGCTCTTCTCCGGCACCATAAAGGAAAACCTCAGATGGGGAGATGAGAATGCAAGCGACGATGAGATAAAGCGTGCCTGCATCCTCAGCCAGGCAGATGAATTCATCTCATCATTTCCCGATGGCTATGACACTTATATAGAACAGGGCGGTACAAATGTTTCCGGAGGCCAGAAACAGAGACTATGCATTGCAAGGGCGCTTTTAAAGAAGCCGAAGATCCTCATCCTCGATGACTCCACAAGTGCTGTTGATACCCGTACCGATGCACTCATCCGCAAGGCCTTCAGGGAAGACATTCCAAACACTACAAAGATAATCATCGCTCAGAGAATCTCCTCTGTAGAGGATGCTGACAGGGTAATTGTCATGGACGGCGGACGCGTAGATGCATTCGATACACCGGAAAACCTTCTCAGAACAAACAGGATATACAGAGAAGTACATGACTCACAGATGAAAGGAGGAGAGAAGAAATGATGAAGGAAAACAACACTCAGTATCTCAAGACAGCCTTCCGCCTCATGGGATATGTGGCAAGCACTTACAAGCTCCAGTTCCTGTGTGTTATTGTCGCGATCATCATCAGTGCAATTGCCGGTATGGCAGGACCTCTCTTCCTTCTGTACCTCATCGATGATTTCATCACGCCTCTTATCGGGCAGCAGAACCCTGATTTCACACGGCTTGGATACATGGTCATATTCTTTGCTGTCATCTACCTTCTCGGCGTCTGCTGCACATACATCTACAACAGGCTGATGGTGAATATAGGCCAGGGTGTTCTAAAAAGAGTGAGGGACGAGATGTTCACTCATATGCAGACACTGCCTATCAGATTCTTCGATACGCATAAGCATGGTGATCTGATGAGCCTCTACACAAATGATACGGACACTCTCCGGCAGATGATCTCACAGAGCATTCCTCAGACACTCTCATGCCTTGTCTCTGTCATAACGGTCTTCATCGTCATGCTGTCCCTTTCCCTTCCCCTTACAGTGCTGACGCTCATAGCTGTTGCTGTAATGCTTGTTCTCTCGAAGATCATCGGAGGAAAGAGCGGCAAGAACTTTGTCGCGCAGCAGAAGGATATCGGAGCAGTGAATGCCTATATTGAGGAGATGTTCAGTGGCGAGAAAGTAATAAAAGTGTTCTGCCATGAAAAGCAGAGCGAGGAGGGTTTTGACAGTCTCAATGAAAGGCTCTGCTCCAGCGCAACGCTTGCAAACAAGTACGCGAACATCATGATGCCTATAATGGGAAACATCGGGAACATCCATTATGTTCTCACTGCTCTTCTTGGGTCTCTATTCTCCATCACAGGTCTTTTCCCGATCACACTCGGTGCTCTTGCCACATTCCTGCAGATGACAAGAAGCTTCAACCAGCCACTTGCCCAGATTGCACAGCAGTCCAATGCAATCATCATGGCTCTTGCCGGTGCTGAACGGATCTTCCGTCTTATCGATGAGAAAAGCGAAGTCGATGACGGATACGTCGAGCTTGTGAATGCGAACATAGCAGAAGACGGAAGCATAACAGAATGCAAAGAACGCACGGGACACTGGGCATGGAAGCATCCGCATCACGACGGGACCACAACATACACAGAGCTCAAGGGCGATGTACGCTTCTTTGACATGAGTTTCGGTTATGATGATGACAAGATGATCCTACACGACCTGACGCTCTATGCAAAGCCAGGACAGAAGATTGCATTCGTAGGTGCCACAGGAGCCGGAAAGACAACCATAACCAATCTCATCAACAGGTTCTATGATGTTCAGGACGGGAAGATCCGTTATGACGGCATAAACATCAACAAGATCAAGAAAGCCGATCTCCGTCATTCCCTCGGCGTTGTGCTTCAGGATACTCACCTCTTCACTGGCACGATCATGGAAAACATCAGATTCGGCAGGCTCGATGCCACGGATGACGAAGTGAAGAAGGCTGCAAAGCTTGTCAATGCAGATGAGTTCATATCACGGCTTCCCGATGGATACGATACAATGCTGAGCGCAGATGGAAGTGAGCTCTCTCAGGGACAGTGCCAGCTTCTCTCAATTGCCAGAGCTGCAGTCGCAGATCCACCTGTCCTCATTCTTGATGAGGCAACATCATCCATTGACACGAGAACGGAAGCTATCGTGCAGGACGGCATGGATGCACTCATGAAAGGACGCACAGTGTTCGTAATAGCACACAGACTTTCAACAATCCGTAACTCAAATGCCATCATCGTCCTTGATCATGGAAGGATAATAGAGCGCGGTGACCATGATGAACTTATAGCGAAACATGGTACTTATTACCAGCTTTATACCGGTGCTCTTGAACTGGATTGATTGTCTTTTAATAGCAGACTGCTATCGTAAAAGCAGTCTGCTGTATGTTTATTATATGTTTTTAATATCTTAACATTATTATTAAGATAGTTTAAGTACATTATATCATATAACTATTCTATCAAAACTGATTATCTTAACTAGTTACATATAGCATAACTGTATCCTATTCTGCTGATTATTACATCGCTTTCATCTGAAATCATATTCTTGACTGTTTTCCTTCTCTATGCCATTTTCATGCCTATGCGCAAAATGAATCTGTCTGAAGTACTTAACAGTGAGCAGGCTGCAGCTGCATCGGAAATCAATGGTCCAATGCTCATAATAGCAGGTGCAGGATCCGGAAAAACACGAATGATCACATGCCGGATTGCCCACATGCTTGAAGAAGGGATAGATGAGAAGAATATATTAGCGCTTACATTCACGAACAAAGCTGCAAAAGAGATGAGTGATAGAATCCGGGCTCTGATCGGAAAGCCTCTCAAGGATCTCACGACAACGACATTCCACTCATTCGGACTTTCCATTCTCAAGCAGTATATACACCATATAGGTTATCATAATGATTTCACTCTTTATGATACGAATGACAATGAAGCACTTATAAAGAACTGCATTGTCCAGTGTGGTTATCAGATACCGGACTATAACACGAGAACCCTCCTATCCTTCTTCAGCAATCTCAAAACAGGAAGAGAGAAGATGGAGAATCCGGATGGTGCCATTGCTGAAATCTACAATGAATGGCTTCTTACCCAGAAGGCATACAATGTCGTTGATTTCGATGACCTCATACTTCTTCCTATAAAGATATTCGAAGCTAAACCATGGATACTCGAGAAGGTACAGGACAGGTACAGATATATAATGGTTGACGAGTTCCAGGACACATCGCTGCTGCAGTATCGCCTGGTCTCCATGATCGCCTCAAGATACAGGAACATCGCAGTCGTCGGAGATGATGATCAGTCCATCTATTCATGGAGAGGTGCAAACTACCAGAACATCGTGCAGTTTGAACACGATTTCCCGGAGCTGAAGGAATTCAAGCTTGAAAGGAACTACAGATCCACAGGAAACATCCTGACAGCCGCGAATGCACTCATCGTTCACAATACCGAACGAAAGGAAAAAAGACTTTGGACAGAAGAAGGCTCAGGATCTGCCATCTCCATAAAGCATCACAGGACAAGTGAAGCCGAGGCATACTGGATCGGAGGACAGATCAAGAAAGACATACGGGAAATCAGCTCCTTAAAATATGGAGACATTGGTGTTCTTGTGCGTACAAATGCACTTATCTCCGAGCTGGAAAATGTCTTTGCCGAGATGAATATTCCAGTGCGTGTTTCCGGAGGACAGAGCTTTTTCGACAGAAGGGAGGTCCGTGATGTGCTTTGTTATCTGAAAACACTTCTGAACAGCCATGATGATGTATCTCTTCTAAGGATAATCAATACTCCGCGAAGAGGAATCGGAAGGACAACCATCGAGAAGCTCCGGGCATTTGCGGATGAGAATACCATCTCCCTCTTTGAATCGATGGAAAGGATGTCCGGAGAGACGTCTCCGCTGCAGCAGAGAGCAAAGGACAGCCTGAAGGCTTTTCTGGGAAAACTCAGGGAATGGAAATGCTCATCATCAAGTCCAGACAATCTCATAAAGAGAATCATCGACGAAATCGGATACAAGGGGATGCTCTCAGAGGAGTATCCGGATAGTCCGAAGACCGTCGACTACAAAATGCACAGCATAGAGATACTTGAAAACAGACTAAAAAGGTACCTTGAGATGAATGAAGGCGCAGAGCTCAAGGACTATCTGAATGCAGTTGCAATTGTAGGAGATGAGAAAGAGGATGACGGGAATAAGGTCAACCTCATGACGATGCATGCATCCAAAGGACTTGAATTCAGGACAGTATATCTTGCAGGTATTGAGGATGATATCATCCCATCTCAGCGTGCACTTGAAGAGAATGAGAGGAACATCGATGAGGAAAGAAGGCTCTTCTATGTTGCAATAACAAGAGCAAGGGAAAAACTCATCATAAACTATGCAGACACAAGAATATCCCGCGACGGAGAGGAGAAAATGGTCCTTCCATCCCGCTTCCTGGAAGAGATTCCTAAGGATCTTCTGAAAAACGAGGAAAAAAGCCCTGAAGATCTCAAAAAGGAACAGATAGAAAGAATGAAGGCCTTACTTGCACGTAGCAGAGCAATATGATATCAATATTTATACAATATAATTTTTGTTTCTGAATGATGGTTCTATTATAGAGAAACTTATATATTCAGTAAAATACAGACAATTCGATTAATACAAAAGATTTCATTCCATTATCGCAATGATAATAGATTTCATTTATAAATATAAAATCTTACAAGAAAATGAAAAACAGAAGAGAACAAGTAAATAATAAGGCTTGCATATGAGAACCGGAGTTCTCATATGCAAGCTCTTGAACAAAAATACGGATACCTAATTCAGTTCGTGTCAGTTCTCTTCAGAGTACTTCTTGTAAAACTCACGAAGCGCGAATCTGACACCGGCAGCCCATCCCAGACCCATGTCTGTGAAAAGCTCCTCAAGCTCTGCTTTGAATGAAGGTTCAATGGAGAATGTCGTAAGGATTTTCTTTTCCTTCTCAGAATTAGAGAATACCCTCTTCGCCTTCATCCCACTCAGGCTTTCATTCTGCATAACTTCTTCTTTCCCGTCAACTCTTCTAAGTGCCATATCCTCATCCTCACTTCCAGATATCTTTATCCAGTTCCAGAATTGCCTGCTGTGTAGCAGGTTTCAGTCCCCGCCCGCGCACTTTAAACAGCTGCGGTGCCTTGGATGCTTCCTGAGCCTTTCTAAAGAGCGGATCTACAGGAATCCTGTATACCTTGAAACGACCGGAAGATTCTGCTGCGGCATAGATATCACGATGCTGTCGGATGCGCTCATCATAGGAATTTATGATTATCTTATTATGACGGACATTCGAACGCATGTTCTTCTTCAGGCGCTGCAGCTCATCTATGAATATCTCAAGGCCATCGAGGCTGAAAACCTCTGGCGTCATTGGCGTAATTATCTCATCGCTGGCAATCAGGGCAGAACGTTCAAGTCTGCCAAGCCCTGGCGAAAGGTCAAGAAGGACATGGTCATATTCCTCCGAGATTTCCTTGACAAGATCCTGCAGGATAAATGGCTCTTCTGACAGCTTTGTCTCGCTATAGTTCTTGAGAGTACCGCCAATACCGAATGTAGGCAGTACAAAGAGGTTCTCCACATCTGGGATACTTACTATGGCATTTCTGGCAAAGCAGCGTCCCTGCAGGACATCAGCAAGTTCATACTTGGGAGGATCCTTTAGAAACCAGGATGAAAGATTGCCCTGAGGATCGCAGTCAATTACAAGTGTCTTTTTTCCATCAAGCGCAGACTGGCAGGCAAGAGTACCGGAAATAGTTGTCTTCCCTACTCCTCCCTTCTGCAGATGGAATGCAACAGTCTTTGACATTTCAACCCTCCGAACATATATGGATTATATGCCACTTCTATGATTGACACAATGATTATTCATTGAAAAAAGACAGAAAATCTATCGAAATAATTAACACTTATATTATTTTTTGTTGATTAGCTATTTAACTAATATAAATTTAATTTCTATTAAATAGAATGATATATTTTCAGGATTGCTCCCGACTTCCTGAATTATATACCCCACAGTATCATTTGTGAACAGTATTTTTCCTTTTTTTGCTGTACAATCTTTATATGAGATTTATTAGCTGGAATGTCAATGGAATACGATCATGCCTCAACAAAGGCTTTACTGCTTTCGCCACCTCCTCAGATGCTTCGATTATCGCTGTGCAAGAAGTGAAGGCATCTGAGGGAGCGCTGGATGACATTCTCCCTTCATATCCGTACCAGTACTATTCATATGCGGACAAGAAAGGATATAGCGGTACAGCAATCTATGCGCTTAACAAGCCTATTTCTGTCTCATATGGCCTCAGAGATGACAGGTTCAACCATGAAGGAAGAGTAATAACACTTGAGTATGAGAACTTCTATTTTTTAAATGTATACGTCCCGAACAGCCAGAGTGAGCTCAGGCGTCTCAGCTTTCGTCTTGAATTCGACGAGGCGCTGAGGGAATACATCACAGAGCTGAGAGCCCGGAAAGGCGTGATAGTTACAGGAGATATGAATGTCGCACGTTCTCCGATAGACCTCAAGAATCCAAAAACAAATGAAGGACATGCCGGTTATTCCATAGAAGAGAGAGAAAGCTTTGAAAAACTTCTCGATACAGGAATGATAGATTCATTCAGATACTTTTATCCGGATAAAAAAGACGCATATTCCTGGTGGAGCTACATGTTCCATGCACGCGAGAAGAATGCGGGCTGGCGTATTGATTACTTCCTTGTCTCTTCCGAGCTGGAGAAGCATATGAAGGATGCAGGCATTCTTGCAGATGTTTTCGGATCCGATCATGCCCCAGTTTTTCTGGATATAGATTTGTAAGTACAACTTAATTAATTGCTACATATAAAATTACAAGCAAAAAAGATAGCATGAGCCAAAGAATGCAGATGAGTTTGTAATTAATGCTTACATGCTATAAACGGCCTTAGGAAAAGGCCGTTTATACTCCATTATTTCAGAAGATAAGCAGGAATGGCACCTCTCGACTGCAGGATCTTCCGCTGCTGAGTATTGAGGACCTTCTTGCACATCCTTATCGAAAGCGGTGTAACCTCCACAAGCTCATCATCCTTTATGAACTGGATAGCCTGCTCAAGGGTTGGCTTGACGACAGGCGTAAGCGTCACAGCCTCATCATGGCCTGATGCACGCAGGTTCGTAAGCTTCTTCGTCTTTGTAGGATTGAGCATGAGATCCAGATCCTTGTTGCGCTCACCAACAACCTCTCCCTCATATACAGGATCTCCTGGAACGATGAAGAAACGTCCTCTGTCCTCAAGTTCCCAGATGCCATATGCGACAGCTACTCCGTCTCTGTCTGAAACGAGAGATCCTGTCAGACGCTCTGCAAAATCGCCCTTATACGGCTCGTATCCCTTGAGGTAACTGTTCATTATCCCGAAGCCTTTTGTGTCCGTCAGGAACTCATCACGGAAGCCTATGAGGCCACGTGCAGGCACCTCAAAGCGTATCTTTACCCTTCCACCCTGTGTGTATGTTATATCGCTCATCACGGCCTTTCTTCTGCCAAGCTTTTCCATGACGGTTCCTGAGTACTCTTCAGGGCAATCCACAAGGAGAACCTCGATCGGCTCAGTCTTCCTTCCATTCTCATCCGTGTGGTAAATAACATGCGGTCTTCCAACGCAGAACTCAAAGCCTTCCCGCCTCATCTCCTCTGCGATAATAGCCATCTGGAATTCCCCTCTGCCTTTGACAGTGAAAGAGTCATCAGGATTCTTCTCAACGCGGATGGACACATTCCTGAGGGCTTCCTTCTCAAGCCTTTCCCAGATCTTAGCGCTCGTGACGGCCTTTCCTTCCTTGCCGGCAAGAGGAGAGATGTTCTTTGAGAAAAGCATGGAGACCGTCGGCTCATCCACCTCGATCCTGGGCAGAGCCTTCACCTCTTCCTTTGTACAGATCGTGTCACCTATAGCAACATCCCCGACTCCTGCAAGTACAATTATGTCCCCAGCCTCAGCTTTTGGAGAATCAACCATCTGAGGTCCGTCATAGGCCTGTATTCTCGTTACCCTCAGCTGCTCAACTGTATTCTCCTTCACGCAGACAAGCGTATCATTCGTTGCAGCAGCTCCATTCATTACCTTTCCCACTGCAAGACGTCCGAGAAAGTCGGAATATGAAAGATCGGAGACAAGCATCTGGAAAGGCTCTGAGTCATCGTATTCAGGAGCAGGAATCTCAGTAAGTATCGCATCCAGAAGCTCGTGAAGGTTCTCCTTTATATCGTCAAGAGAACGTCCGCATCTGCCATCACGGCCATTTGCATAGAAGACAGGAACCTCAAGCATCCTCTCATCAGGAGAAAGCTCAAGAAGAAGATCGTACACCTCGTTAAGAACTTCATCCGCCCTGGCATCTTTCCTGTCAATCTTGTTTATAACAACAATAAGTGGCAGATTTCTCAGGAGAGCCTTTTCAAGAACAAACCTTGTCTGAGGAAGAGGGCCTTCTGCCGCATCAACAAGGAGGATGGCTCCATCAACCATCGACAATCCTCTCTCTACTTCTCCTCCAAAGTCAGCATGGCCCGGTGTGTCTATTATGTTGATCTTCACACCATTCCAATGAATTGCACAGTTCTTTGCACTGATCGTGATTCCCCTTTCCTTCTCGATGGCACCGCTGTCCATGATTCTGGTACCGTCCATGCCTTTTCCGACAAGACCGCTCTGTCTGAAAAGAGCATCAACGAGCGTGGTTTTACCATGGTCTACGTGGGCAATAATCGCAATATTCCTGATTCTTTCATTCCTGACTTTCATAACACACGGAATATACACCGAATAATGAATTTATACTATATAAAATCAAGAAATCCTTACATGACAAAACATTAAATGAAACAAAAAAGCTCCCATAAGGGGAGCTATAAGAAGGAGGTATATATGAAAGGGGCAGTAGAAGGAGCCCCATAAGGACGAAAAAAAACCTGGCAGCGACCTACTCTCCCGCAAAGCTGCAGTACCATCGGCGCGAGGGTGTTTCACTTCCGTGTTCGGGATGGGAACGGGTGTCTCCGCCCTGCTATGGCCACCAGGAGATCATGCAGATACCTTCTCTGAAGGCGTCCCATGATCCGTCTCGGAATCGGAACGGTAATATGGCCAAGCCTCTCGGATCATTAGTACCGGTCGGCTGAACGCGTTGCCGCGCTTATACCGCCGGCCTATCGACCAGCTAGTCTCGCTGGTTCCTTCC
>CASEGX010000080.1 GCA_949287505.1 uncultured Spirochaetales bacterium
AAATGCATTCTCTAAGCGGAGTAATTTATTGACTTTTCTTACCGGGGGGTAGCCTAAGATGGAATTGGAGGGTGATATGAGGAGAAGAATAGGCTATGCCCTTATTATAGTCGCGGTAATCTTGGCCGCAGTCGCCTGCCAGCCTAAGGCATGGTGGGAAGAGGATTACTGGTGGCCGGACAGGTTCCCGGGTAAGCCAGAAGGACCTTCAGAGACAGTTCCTGAGAAGGATATTGCCGAGGAGTTCCTGAAGACATTCAATCCCGGGCAGGCGCTCATAGATGCAGCATCTGGAAGAAGCGACATATGGTTCGAGGATAAGGATTCGCCAGAGGCAATCTCTTCGAGGAGCAGCCTGAATGCAAGAGCTGTAGATGGGGGAATGATTTACAGGTATGTCCACTTCAATGGCTATCAGCAGAGCTCTCTTGGGCTGATCTACAATGATGGGTACATGGTATTCAGCATTGATGCTGACACGGTCGGGAATGAAGGAGGGACGGTCTATACCATATCTGCAGCAGAAGGCATAGAAGTCGAGACGATAACGGGGCAGGTAGTGAAGGGGCTTGTCATCGAAGAAACCAAATCAACGACAACAGCCATCAAGTCCATTACAGTAAATGATGCGGGAAAGAATGTAATCACAATCGAAGGGGGAGAGTTCTCCGAGCTTCCTTCATCTGCGGCGGTAACAACCCCAGAGCTTGGTGATGAGGCCATATCGAAGGCTGAGTCAGAGCTTGTGGAGGTTCAGATTGACCCAGAGGAAGCCGTCAGAGATCTTGGCATAAAAAATATCCTCACGACTGTAATGTCGAGCGAGCTGAGAGAGTATCCTGATGGAATCCAGGTGTTGAGTACTGAAGTATTGAGAGATGAGGGATATGTTGTATTCAATGTAGTTCTTGATGATTATATCGTGAATGACAACACAGTTTCCGGTAAGTTCAGACTTACGCTTTATCCTTCAAGTACATTTAATTCCGGGAGCTGGCCGATTGAATCTTATGAAGCAGAGTCAGATGGTGACCTGATTATAACAACTGATGGAAACAGCGGTTATAGGCTTTCCTTCAGAAACGTTAATGGTCCATGCAGTGTAACTGCAACTTACCTGAAGACTGCTACTGCTGCCTTCACGGATTTTTCGAGCCTATTCTCTAACTATCAGGGTTCATTCACCGTAAATGACAAGACGATAACAGAAGGTACAATCTATGGAGAAGGCACTGAATCAAGTCCATTCAGAATCGGTTCAGGGCAGGAGCTTGTAGATTTCTTCAGCAATGAAGCAAATTTCGATAAGCATGTTGTTCTTGTCAATGACGTGTATCTTGATGGGCTTTCATGGCCAAACAATCATAGTAGGTATCCATCATTCTCCGGACATTTTGATGGTGGAAATAATTCAATAGAAAACCTGCATATTGAAAGTGCTGGCTCGACAGGATTCATGGATATTCAGGAAGGCGGTGTTTTCGAGAATGTGAGTTTCGTAAATGCTTCAGTCAGTATGACATCTGGAGCTGGAAATCCTGATTATCTCTCAATTTTCCCAGAAAATCATGGAACAATCAGGAATGTGTCGGTAGATTCTGACAGTATGATAAGTACTGCTATAAAATGTTACATTGGCGGTATTGTTGGATTCAATGGCCCTGCTGGTGTTATCGAGAATGTCTCGAATGCTGCTTCAATGGAGTTTAATTTCAGCACTTCTTCAGCAGTGGGAGGCATTGCCGGTATTTCCGCTGGAAAGATCATCGGTGCGGTGAATACAGCAGATATTATTGACGATGGAACAGCTAAAACTTCACAGATCGGCGGTATTGTAGGCCTTACTGTACAGGGCAGTGAGATTGTGAATTCAAGAAATGAGGGTAATATTACAGGTACTCTTTCTGCCGGTGGAATTGTAGGAATTATTGATGATTATTCCGATGGTCCATCTGAAGGTGGCGTGAAGATTTCGAATGTAATCAATACAGGTGATATCACTGCTCCTGTTGCGTCCGGTATAGCAGGCAGGATTGAATCAGATCTTTATGCTCCGATAGAGCTTTTGGCTGCTACCAATACAGGTTCGGTAACCGGTGATGATATTGCAGGTATCATAACAATTACTGTTGGTACCTATGGACCTGATGTTATAGTAGCTGGCGCTGCCAATACAGGTTCATTAGCAGGGAACGAAAGCATCACGGGTGTTGTCAACAATAATAAGGAACCGTCCTTTGGTGGCTCTATTGATATCACTGCAGCATACTCTAGCGGTGAAAAGAGCGGTACTGCCTCTGCTTATAATGGTGTTGTATTTAATAAGGGCGAAGTGTCGTGTGAGGCCTGTTACTACAGCTCCGAGGCGAATACTGAAGAAATCAGTGGTGTAACGCACATTGAGGATACAACTGAGTGGGAAGGCGCAATTGATGCGATGAATGCAGCACTTGCTGGAATGGACTTTGAGTTCACCGTGGGTGATGCAGGACTTCCGGTTCTTCCTGAAGTTGAAATCTGATTCATCTGTTTATTTTTTTCTGGCTCGTGGAGACACGGGCCTTTTTTATTTTGGGCCATTGTATTCAGACATGTAAAGCTTGAATGCGACGGCATGTTTTCTGTATATTAAACCGGTAGGAGAATAGTGATGTTCAAACCTGTAAACAACAAAGTTGATTTCCCTAAGATGGAAGAAGATATCCTGAAGTTCTGGGAAGAGAATGACATCTGCGATAAATCAATACAGCAGCGTCCTGCAGACAATGAGTACGTATTCTATGATGGTCCACCGTTTGCTACAGGACTTCCTCATTTCGGTCATTTCGTGCCAGGAACCATAAAAGATGCCGTACCTCGCTATCAGGCAATGAAGGGCAAGAGGGTAATCAGGCGCTTCGGATGGGATTGCCATGGCCTTCCTGTTGAGGCAGAGGTCGAGAAGACTCTTGGCATCAAGGGATACTTCCAGGTAATGGACTACGGTGTTGCCAAGTTCAATGAAGCATGCCGCTCTATTGTTCTCAGATACACGAATGAATGGAAGCACACCATTACAAGAATGGGACGCTGGGTTGATTTCGATCATGGATACCGCACCATGGACAAGGATTACATGGAGTCCGTATGGTGGGTTTTCAAGACCCTCTATGACAAAGGCCTGATCTATGAAGGCTACTACATCCTGCCATACTCTCCTCAGCTTGCATCTCCTCTTTCGAATATGGAGGTCAGCCTTGGCGGTTACAAGGATGTCACGGATCCTGCAGTTACTGTGCGCTTCAAGGCGGATGGGGAGGAGAACACATACTTCCTTGCATGGACTACGACGCCTTGGACACTTCCTTCAAACCTTGCACTTGCAGTCGGTCCGGATATCGACTATGTGAAAGTGCGCGATGAGGAAAGCGGAGATTACTATTACCTTGCTGAGAAACTTCTTGGAAAGTACTACAAGGAAGGAAAGGGCTGTGAGATTGTTGCCCGCATGAAGGGTACAGAACTCAAGGGCAGAACATATGAGCCTCTTTTCCCATACTTTGCATCACTGAAGGAGAAGGGTGCTTTCATCGTTGTCTGCGGTGATTATGTCACAACGGAAGATGGATGCGGTATTGTACATACAGCCCCTGGTTTTGGTGAGGATGACTACAATGTTCTGAAGGGTACGGGAATTCCTGTTGTCTGCCCAATCGATGCAGAGTGCCGCTTCACAGAAGAAGTTCCAGACTTCCAGGGACGCTTTGTTAAGGATACGGACAAGGATATCATCCAGTGGCTCAAGGAGCATGGAAGCCTTGTGAAGAAGGAGAACTACCTTCATGCCTATCCGTATTGCTACCGCACGCACATGCCGCTCATCTATCGTGCGATGAGCTGCTGGTTCGTGAATATACAGAAGATCAAGAAGACGATGCTTGAGTGCAATGATCAGATCAGATGGGTTCCTGATCACATCAAGTATGGTCGCTTCGGAAAGTGGCTTGAAGGTGCAAGGGACTGGGCTATCAGCCGTAACAGATTCTGGGGCAATCCTATTCCTGTATGGAAGTGTGATGGTTCTGATTACATCGAGGTAATCGGATCTGTTGAGGAGCTTGAGAAGAAGTGCGGAAAGAAAGTTGAGGACCTTCATAAGCAGTATGTTGATGAGCTCACATGGCCTTCCCCTGATGGAAAGGGAACGATGAGAAGGGTTCCAGATGTTCTTGATTGCTGGTTCGAATCCGGTTCGATGCCATATGCTCAGGAGCATTATCCGTTTGAGAACAAGGAGAGGTTTGAATCGATATTCCCTGCAGACTTCATCAATGAAGGACTGGATCAGACACGCGGATGGTTCTATTCACTGACAATCCTTGCAGCTGCAATCTTTGGCAAGCCGGCATTCTACAACTGTATCGTTTCCGGTATCGTTCTTGCAGCTGACGGTCGCAAGATGTCCAAGAGCGAAAGAAATTTCACCGATCCGATGGAGATCATCAACAAGTACGGTGCAGATGCGCTTCGTTTTGCTCTCATCGATTCCACGCTCGTGAAAGCTGATGACCTCAAGTTCTCCGATGATATCGTGAAGGATGTCCTTAAGAGCCTGCTGATTCCTCTCTGGAATGCATACTCGTTCTTTGTGACATATGCGAACATCGATGGCTATGAGCCTTCTTCAACACCATATGACAAGCTTCAGAATTCGCTTGACAGATGGATTATCTCCGATCTGAACAGGCTTGTGCAGACTGTAAGCGAGGCCATGGACAATTACGATATCCAGGCAGCATGCTCAGCTCTTACAGCTTTCATCGATGACCTCAACAACTGGTATATCAGAAGATCAAGGAGAAGATTCTGGAAGTCTGAGAATGACGGGGACAAGAAAGAGGCATATGATACGCTTTATCGCGTGCTTCTTACATTCGTGAAGACAGCGGCACCTTTTGTTCCTTTCATCACCGATGCAATCTACCTCAATCTCCGCACCCCGGATATGAAAGAGTCTGTTCACCTCTGTGATTATCCCGAGTACAACGAGAATGAGAGGGATGAGAAGCTTGAGAATGAGATGAGCCTGACAATGAAGACCATTGCCATGGGACGTGCTCTCCGCTCATCCTCGAACATCAAGATCCGCCAGCCGCTTTCAGAGTTCCTCATCGTTGACCGCAGCGCGGAAGACAGAGAGATTCTTGAGTCCAATTCCTCAATCATCGCAGAGGAGCTGAACGTCAAGAAGGTCACTATAAGAAGCGATGAGTCCTCCATCGTTACGTACTCTGCAAAGGCAAACTTCAAGGTGCTTGGATCAAAGCTGGGCAAGAACATGAAGGAAGTCGCTGCAGAGATCCAGAAGTTCTCTTCTGAGACAATAGCTTCGATTCTCGATGGAAAGGCATATACGGTCAAATACTCCGAGGGCGAGATTGCGCTTTCTGAAGGAGATCTTGTCGTACAGCGTGCAGAAAAAGAACACGTGAAGGTTCTCAATGAAGGTGCCATCACTGTAGGCTATGATACTGAAATCACGGAAAGCCTCCTTCTGGAAGGTATTGCAAGAGACCTTGTGCGTTTCGTGCAGACAGAAAGAAAGGAAAAGAACTTCGATGTAGCGGACCATATCCATCTCACAGTCTGGGGTGGAGAGAACCTGAAAAAGGCTGTTGAAGCTTTCAGGTCATACATCAACGAAGAAACACTTGCTGATACGCTTTCCTTTGAGGAGAACAGCGGTTGCAGCACTGAAATCGGTGATGAGACTGTCGTTGTCAGTGTAGAGAAAGCATGATGAGGAAAGCCGCGGTATTGCTCATTGTGGTGGTATTGCTTCTCTCGTCCTGTGTGTATACATGGAGGGATGATACGTCATCTCTCCGCCATATGGGAAAAGAGGGAAGTATAGTTGTCACGCTCGATACTGCGGCTTTACGTGCTTCAGAAGCCTCTTCATTCCTTCCAGATGGAGAGATTATGGAGAGGCTTGATAAAATTGCCGTTGAGCTCACACCTGAGGATGATTCATATCCTCTCCCTCTCTCTTCCTGGAGCATTACAGGTACTGTGAATGGAAAGATCTCATCGACAGAGGCCGGAACGCTTCTCAGCTGGGATCCGGAGTTCATCAGATGGCGTGGAAGTGGTCCAAGACACTATGTGAACAGGGATCTCGGCATCAGTGCAGGTATTCCCAAGGATGGAATTCTTCTTTTCACCACATCTGATTACGGCAAAGCTTACTCATCCCTTTTCAGCTCCTCTGAAAGCTACATTGATGATGAGACTGCCTTCGCGATGGAATCCTCGATTGCTGCCGTCTACATAAACGCTCCTCTGACGCTGCCACCTCTTGGCTTCGATCTTACAAAGGAGAGTGTGAGGAAGATGGAGAGGATACTCCTTCTTGCAGATCATGCAGATGATGAGTCATTCTTCATCTCTGGTGAGATCTTGATGGATGGAGAGGATGGTGCAAGGACGCTATGTACGTTCCTTCGTAATCTTCTTATCCAGGATGTGAGGAGAAGAGGGGAGAAGCTTGACGTCAGGGCACTTTCAGGTATCTTCACATATGAGGGACCTGTTCTGAGGATTTCAGACTACAGGCTTCCTTTTGACACTGTGAGCCAGTTGCTCACAAAGGAGTAATGACATGCCGCTTTATGAATATAGATGCACAGGCTGTGGTAAGGATTATGAGGTGATAAAAGGTTTTTCGGATGATGCGGATCATGACATCTGTCCTGATTGCAAGAGTCCGGCCGAAAGAGTATTCTCAGAGGCGCCTGCCGTTGTCTATCATGGTTCAGGTTACTACTGCACGGATCACAAGAACTGTGCATGCAATGGATGTAAAAAGGACTGATTTATGAAAAAGAGGATTCTCACAGGAGACAGAACTACAGGAAAGCTTCACCTTGGTCATTATGCAGGCTCGCTTCTTTCACGTGTCGAGCTTCAGAATGATTATGAGGAGTTCATTCTTCTTGCTGATGTTCAGGCGCTCACCACGCATTTCAGCAATCCGGAGCTCATCAATGGATCGATTTATGATGTGGCAATGGATAATCTCGCTGTGGGCCTCGACCCTGAAAAGGTCACATTCGTCCAGCAGTCAATGATACCTTCAATTGCCGAGCTGACGATTTTCTATTCCATGCTTGTGACAGTCAACCAGCTTGGTCACAATCCTACGATAAAGACCGAGGCCAAGAACTATGGATACAAGGAGCTCACATATGGTTTTCTGGGGTATCCAGTGTCCCAGACTGCAGATATAACATTCTGCAATGCAGATCTGGTACCTGTAGGGGAGGATCAGATTCCTCATATCGAGCTTGCACGCAAGATTGTCAGGAAGTTCAATGATCTATATGGCACATCGATTACAGAGCCTGAGTACAAGCTCTCATCCGTGTCGAGGCTTCCAGGTCTTGATGGAAATGCGAAGATGGGCAAGAGCATGGGAAATGCTGTTTACCTCTCAGACAGCGAGGATGTCCTTAATGAGAAGATAAGAAACGCAGTGACGGATACAAACAGAATCTCTGTCAAGATTCCTGGCAATCCTGATGTCTGCACTGTATATACATACCATAAGGCTTTCAATCCTGAAGAGGCTGGCAATGTATGCTCGATGTGCAAGAATGCGGAAATCGGATGTGTTGCCTGCAAGAAGAATCTCATGAAGAAGATGAATGAGATTCTGAATCCTATAAGGGAGAAGCGTCACTATTATGAGTCTCACCTTGATGAGGTCAGGGATATCATCCAGACAGGAACTGCGAAGGCAAACGAGATCGGAAACCGCAATATAGCAGAGATCAAGGAGAGGATGCATATCGTTCTTCACTGACTTTCTCCGATGATTTCCAATCATACAGAGTTTGTGCGATAATACCGGTATGAAGAGCCATTACGATATTCTGATTGCCGGTACAGGCCTTTTCGGTGCAGTGTTTTCTCATGAAGCTCTCAAGAGGGGCTTTTCGGTTCTGATGCTTGAGCGCCGTTCCCACATCGGTGGCAATGTCTACACAGAGAAGAGGGATGGCATCAGCATCCATCGTTATGGCGCACATATATTCCATACTTCAGATGAACGTATCTGGGCCTATGTGAACGCACTCGTTCCGTTCCAGCCCTTCATCAATTCCCCGATAGCCAATTACCATGGGCATATCTACAACATGCCGTTCAACATGAACACATTCTCCCGCATGTGGGATATAGCGACGCCGAAGGAGGCGATGGAGATCATAGAGCGGCAGAGAACAGAGATAAAGGGAGAGCCTGGAAACCTGGAGGAGCAGGCGATCTCGCTTGTCGGCCGCGATATCTACGAGACTCTTGTGAAAGGCTATACGGAAAAGCAGTGGGGGCGGCCATGTACGGAGCTTCCTCCTGAAATCATAAAGAGGATTCCCGTACGCTATACATATGACAACAATTATTTTACAGACAGATTTCAGGGAATTCCGGAAGACGGATACACGGCGCTTATAGAAAAGCTCGTAGATGGGGCAGACATGATTCTCAATACGGATTATGTAGAAGAGAGGGCAAGATGGGATTCCGTTGCAGACAGAGTTCTCTACACAGGCTGCCTTGATGCGCTTTATGGCTATAAGGAGGGAAAACTCGAGTACAGGTCGGAGATCTTCGAGGAAGAACGGCTTGATTGCGAGGATTACCAGGGGAATGCAGTCGTCAATTACACTGACAGGGAGACACCATGGACCAGGATAATCGAGCACAAGCATTTCAGCCATGCCGCTTCACCTGTCACATGGATAAGCCGTGAGTATCCTGTTGATTACGAGAAGACCGGAGAGCCTTTCTATCCTGTCAATGATGAGAGAAATGGGAAACTCTATGGTATTTACCGCGCTATGGCGGAGCGTGAGAAGAACCTCATAATAGGCGGACGCCTTGCGGATTACGCCTATTATGACATGGATAAGACAGTCGCAGCAGCACTCAGGAAAGCCGAGCGCGTGCTCTGATCATTCCCCGAGCTTTTCCTTCGCCACGGCAAGCATCAGCTTTATCCTGTTTTCCTGATTGACTTTCGTTGCAGATGGATCGTAATCGATCGGAACTATATTTGAGTCAGGATAAGCCTCTTTTAATGGCCTTATCATTCCCTTGCCGCAGATATGGTTAGGAAGGCATCCAAATGGCTGTGTGCACACGATATTGTCGTAGCCTTTCTCAATAAGCTCAACCATCTCCGCGGTTAAAAGCCACCCTTCTCCCATCTTGCAGCCGCGGTCTATGAATCGCTCTCCGTATTTTTCCAGTTCCTTGAACGTAGCGGCAGGATGGAATTCCTTATGTCTTCTTACCGCTTCATCCGACCATTTTTCCACAATCGATAGCACAGGCATTCCGATATGCTTCATTATGAAAGCATACTTCCCACGTCCTCCATAGTATTCCTCATCCTTGATACCATTGGAGAAGCAATAGAGCACGAATCCCATCATCGGTGGAAGCATCACCTCACATCCCTCATCCTCGAGAAGTCCCTGCAGGTTGCTGTTTCCAAGCCGTGAATACTTCATGTAGATTTCGCCGACGACTCCGACTTTCACACGAGGAATTCTCTTCACTGGTATTGCTGCGAAATCATCAGAAATCTGATTGAGCTTTCTTCTCATGTTGCCCCAGAAATAGCCTTTGTTCTTCTCATAGCATGTGCCAAGGATTTCCGTCCATTTGTCGATCAGGGCATCCGTGTCTCCCTTGTTTATCTCGTAAGGCCTTGTCTGGTTTGAAAGAAGCATTATCAGGTCGCCATATACAAGCGCTGTAAAGGCCTGTACAAGCATCGGAAATGTTATTTTGAATCCGGGATTCGAGTTCATTCCCTGAAGGTTTGCAGATATCACGGGAATATTCCCGAGTCCTGCTCTTTCCAGAGCCTTGAGGAGAAGGAAATAGTAGTTCGATGCCCTGCAGCCACCTCCTGTCTGGGATATTATGAGTGCGCATCTGTCCTTGTCTACAAGACCGCGATGGATTGCATCTATCATCTGTCCTATGACAAGAAGGCAAGGATAGCACATGTCGTTATGTACATATTTGAGGCCTTCCTGAATGACAGAAGGGGAGGAATTCTCAAGAAGCAAGGCATTGAAGCCGTGGTTTATGAAAATCCTCTTCATTATATTGAAGTGAACAGGAGACATATTGGGAACGACAATCGTCCAGCCGTCCTTCTTCATCTCCTCAGTGAATACTTTCTTTTCCATTGTCTTCTTCCATCTCAAGTGCGGCAAAGAGGCTTCTCATCCTGATTTTCACCGCTCCGAGGTTCGTGATCTCATCGATCTTGATCTGCGTGTATATCCTGTCCTTCTCTCTCAGCACATCCTTGACCTCATCGGTAGTGACTGCATCAAGACCGCAGCCGAATGAGACGAGCTGAACGAGATTCATATCCTTTTCATCCCTTACAAACCGTGCGGCATCATACATTCTTGCATGATATGTCCACTGGTTGAGAACGCCGTAGCTTCCCTTGTCAGTAAGCGGTGCGATTGAGTCCTCTGTTATGACAGAAGCTCCAAGCTGGACGATCATGCGGTCAATGCCGTGATTGATTTCAGGATCTGTATGGTATGGTCTTCCCGCAAGTACGATGATTGGACGCTTCTCAGCTCTGGAGAGCTTTATGATCTCCTCTCCCTTTTCCGTTATCTTCCTTCTGTAGGATTCAAGTTCTTTGAAAGCCTTGTCTATTGCTTTCAGTGCTTCACGCTTTCTGACATCAAAGAGCTCTGAAATGCGCTTTGCAAGATGTTCCCTGTGCTCAAGGGAGAGATAGCCCAGCGTGAGCGGAATGCCTTCAAGATCCTGGTTTCCCTTTATGACCTCTCCATAGTATGCGACGACAGGACAGTTGAAGTGGTTGTTTCCCTTTCTCTCATCTATATTGTAGCTTGAGCATGGAATGAATATCCTGTCGACCTTGTTATCCACAAGATACTGTACATGCCCATGCATCAGTTTTGCAGGAAAGCATACTGTATCAGAGGGAATTGAAGCCTGCCCGTGTATGTAGAGATTCCTTGATGAGAACGGTGATACTACCGTGTCATATCCGAGAGACTGGAAGAGTGTCACGTAGAAAGGCAGGAGCTCATAGATTCCGAGTGCAAGAGGAAGACCGAGTGTTCCTTTCTTTCCCTCCTTGCGTGTCCTGTAGCCTTCAAGGAGTTCCTGCTTATATGCATAGAGATTGTAGATATCCTCTGAAACCGGTGCCTTCCCTGTGATAGGACGCTCACATCTGTTTCCTGAAATAAGGCGACGCTTAGAGCCGAATGAGTTTATTGTGAGAAGGCAGTGGTTTGTACAGCCATTGCATCTTACGTTCTTCACAGTGTGAGTCAGAGCCTCAAGCTCTTCCTTCTTGACGATGGACGAGATTCTCAGGTCATCACGTTTTGCCATTATCTGGGCATAAAGTGCAGCACCATAGGCTCCCATGAGTCCTGCTATCTGTGGTCTTACCACTTCCAGCCCAAGTTCCTTCTCGAATGCTCTGAGTACGGCATCGTTGAGGAACGTTCCGCCCTGCACGACTATTCTTTTTCCCAGCTCCTCAGGATTTGATGTCCTTATGACCTTGTAGAGCGCGTTCTTCACAACGCTTATTGCAAGGCCTGCGGAGATATCATTGACAGAGGCTCCGTCTTTCTGGGCCTGTTTTACAGATGAGTTCATGAAGACCGTGCATCTTGAGCCGAGATCGACAGGGGTTTTTGCAGTGATCGCAAGGCGGGCAAATTCCTCTGCGGATTTTCCCATTGCGTTGGCAAATGTCTGCAAGAACGAACCGCAGCCGGAGGAACATGCCTCATTGAGGAATATGTCATCTATGACACCGTCTCTGATACGGAAGCATTTGATATCCTGGCCTCCGATATCTATGATGAAATCGACATCATTCATGAAATGGCGTGCACCGATGAAATGAGCCTCTGTCTCAACAAGTGAGTAATCCAGAGAGAATGCTGATTTCATCAGATCCTCTCCATATCCTGTTGAGGCGGCCGCCGTTATTGTTATATCCGGGAATTCATCATATAGCGTGGACAGAAAGGAGTGTATTGCCTGTACCGGATTTCCATTGTTAGGACTGTATCTGGAAAGAAGCAGGTCTCCGTTCTCTGCTAGAAGGCATGTCTTTATCGTTGTCGAACCCGCATCGATTCCAAGATATGCTCTTCCCGAGTATGTCCGGGGATCCCTTACAGGAACAGAAGCCTTCATATGTCTTTCTCTGAAGGCCTCATACTCCTCTTCTGAATTGAAAAGCGGATCAAGCTTTATGAAGCTCGATTTCCCTCTGTAGCTTTCCAGAGCCGCAATCACATCGGAAATCTTCATCTTCTTTCCGCCGGGAGAGAGCGCTGACCCCATAGCAACATAATAAAGGGAATTCTCCGGGCAGATTCCTTTCGTCTTTATGGCCTCATCGAAGAAATATCTGAGGCGGGGTATGAATGTAAGAGGACCACCGAGATACACTACATTGCCCTCGATCTTCCTTCCCTGGGCCAGGCCTGCAATTGTCTGGTTGACGACAGCCACGAGTATGGAGGAGGCGATGTCCTCTGTCTTCGCCCCCTGGTTAATAAGGGGCTGGATATCTGACTTGGCGAATACGCCGCACCTTGAGGCGATTGTATATATCTCCGTCGACTTCTCACTCAGCTCATTCATGTCCTCCATGCCGATGCCGAGGAGGGTCGCCATCTGATCGATGAAAGCGCCGGTGCCGCCTGCGCAGGAACCATTCATCCTCACTTCCAGTCCATGCTTCAGGAAAAGGATTTTCGCATCCTCTCCGCCAAGCTCTATTATCGTATCTGTCTCAGGTATGAATGTCTTAGCCGCAGTGCGTGTCGCGTAGACTTCCTGCACGAATGGAATGGAAGCCGCTTCTGCCAGTCCCATTCCGGCAGAACCTGAGAGGGAAATTGTCACTTCCTCATCTCCGATGCAATCCATCATGGCGGAAAGCATCTCTCTTCCTTTTTCTATAATCTGGGAACGATGACGCTGGTAATCACTGTAGGCAAGGGTGTTGTCCTCTCTCAGTGCCACAGCCTTCATTGTAGTTGAACCAACATCGATACCAACTTTCAGCATAACAGTATGAAGTTATAGAAATTTCAGACAATGAGCAAGTGCCTCTCCCTTGTTTTTCCGTGCTGGTAATGGATTCTATACAAGGAATTAATGAGAGGAAGAGGCCGGTTTCTGATGAGAAACGATAATCAGAAACCGAGCATGCAGATAATGATGAATACAGCAAGCGCGAGTACAGAGATGATAGTGTACTGGAGTGCAAAGGCTTTCCTGTGGTTTTTCCCGATGACACTGAAGGCTACAAGGGCAGGAAGTGATATGATTGTCCCGAAAGAGCCGATGTTCACGCTCCTGAGCAGGATGCTCTGGTCTATTTCCGATGACGTGAGAAGCGAGGACGTAGGAAGACCTCCTGTTATTTCTGTGAGAACGACAGCTTTCCACATTGTGCCTTCCTCGAAGATTTCTGTAACAAGCGGAGCGGCGCACTCTCCTGCGATGAGCAGGAACAGAGCTGAGAGAAGAATGGAATAATCTGCCTTCAGGAAGACCTCTCTGTCGAAAACAAGGAGTATAGCGACTGTGAATATGATGATATCCACCCATTTGAAGAGCGAGAATGAAGTCAGGAATGCAATGAATACAAAGCATACGTAGAGCATCCTCATTCCCTTATTTCCATTGTTTTCGGTTCTTTCTTCCGTTATATATGTCCTTTCGGTGAGCCGTTTTCCTAAAAGGAGCGGTACTGAGACGGCAATTACAGGGATTGAAGCGATGAAATAGGGCAGGAGCGTCTTCAGGAATGACTCATTCCCGAGCACCTTGTGAAGCACCATATTATGGTAGCTTCCCGATGGGAATATCATTCCACCAGCTGTTGCAGCTAACGTGATGAGTGCAGCAAAAGACGCGGTGAGATCCTCCCTTTCCCTTTCTCTGAGCATTGAATAGGCAATGGAAAGAATGGAAACGACGGCAAATGGCGAGGTGATGAAAGGTGCGAGTATGAAGGCAATGATGGTAAAGAAAGCTAATAGAGAGCCCGTGTGCGAGAATGCATCTGCAGCCTTCACAAGACCATCCATCACTTTCTCTTTCTTCAGACCGGCAAGCGCGAGTGTCATCACAGCAATCATGGCAATGCCATCCCATCGTAGTGATACGATCATCTCTCCCGTCGGTGGCGTGATGAGAAACGAGAGGAGCATGATGATGAAGGAGGCAGCAGGAAACAAAGAGGCCCTGATGAATTTCTCAGTTCTCATCTTTTATTTCCCTTCCCATCGGATCGAAGGAATATACTGCTGTATTCCTCACAGCCTCATCTATGATACTGTCCATCTGCAGTTCCTCGAAGTGGCGTTTGGCAACTTCCTTCACAGGTCTTGTCACAGGATGCTTTGGAGAGAAGACCACACAGCAATCCTCATATGGAAGGATTGATGTCTCATATGATCCTATTTCCACGGCTTTATTGATGATCTCCTCTTTGTCCATTCCCACAAGAGGACGGAGCACTAGAAGCTCTGTCATGCTGTCTGTGAAGCTCATGGCATCCAGTGTCTGGGAAGCAACCTGAGAGAGGGCTTCTCCTGTGACGATTGCGATGCCCCCGTTTTCCTTTGCTATTCTCGTCGCTGTCTGCATCATCGCCGCACGGAACATGAGTGTGGCTTCCTCTTCATATCCGTTATCGCGAATATGAAGCTGTCCGTCCGTGAATGGGACGACAAAGAGACGGAGTCCACCGAGGTATGGTGCGATTATCGATGCAAGCTGTTTCACCTTGTCCAGAGCCAGTTCTGAAGTGTATGGATAGGCATGGAAGTAGATTGCATCCAGCTTCATGCCACGCTTTGCCATCATATAACCGGCAACCGGGCTGTCAATTCCTCCGGATAGAAGGAGCATTCCTTTCCCGGCTGTCGCGTAGGGCAGTCCTCCTTCTCCTTTCTCCTCACCGGTATAGAGATATACATCATTTCTTATTTCACAGGTAAGAGTGTGCTCCGGATGCTTGAGATCCACTCTCATATCCGGAAACAGGGAGAAGACCGCATCTGCAAGCTCACATGCCATGTCATGGGAGTTGAGAGGGAATGATTTGTCTTCCCTTTTGACTGTGACACGGAAGCTTCCGCCAGCTGCAAACGAGGACGAGGGGAGTATCTCCTTTGCTTTTGCAATGATTCCCTCAAGGCTTTTCTCTGCCTTGTGAGCCCTTGCAAATCCCGTTATACCCGGAGTTGTCTTCAATGCCTTCTCGATAAGGGCTTCTGGCACTTCCTCTCCAAAGCGCGCATAGAGTCTTCCTTTCTGTTTCGTGATATCTGAGTGATAAGGTCTCAGCTTGTTTTTTATATTGTGTCTGAGCTGCTTCTCAAACAGATTCCTGTTGCCGCCTTTGAGAGATATCTCTCCTTCCTTTATAAGATAAAGCTTACCTGCCATTTCCTGTCTCCATTATGATTCTGATCAGCGCATCCACCTCTTCATCCGTCGTGCTATTGGAAAGGGAGAGGCGTACTGCATTCCTTGCTTTCTCAGGCCTTATGCCCATGCCGAGAAGGATTTTCTCTCCTTCTCCTTTCGCATTATTTGAGCATGCGGACCCCGATGATGCATAGACCCCTTTGTCAGACAGCATCCTCGTATACACCTCAGAGGGGAGAGGCGATGAGAATGATATGATGTAGGGTGAAGAGTTTTCCGGAGAAAGAATTTCGAATCCCATTCCGTCCAGAGCCTGAAGTATTCTTTCCTTCATTCTCTTTGCCCGGAGATTCTTCTCATCCCTTCCATCCATCCATTCCTCCAGAGCGGCTCTGAGCGCGGCGATTGCCGGAAGGTTTTCAGTTCCTCCACGCTTGCCTTTCTCCTGTCCTCCTGCCGGTGCAAGAGGCCTGAATGATGAAGGATTCTTCAGGTAGAGCATTCCGATGCCCCTCGGACCGTTTATCTTGTGTCCGGAAAATGATGCTCCGTCGATATCGAGGGAGGATATGTCATATGGGATCTTTCCAAGAGCCTGTACGGAATCCGAGAAGAAGAAAATCCTTCTTTTCGATAGCTTCTCGTACTCCCTTGTCCTTCTTACAAGTTCTTTCACGGGTTCTATTGCGCCTGTTACATTGTTCACGGCCATTACAGCAACGAGCTTCGTGTCCGGAGTGAGTTCCTTCTCTAGCTCTTCTGGATCCACGAAACCGCCTTTCGCTTTCAGAAGGGCAGTTTCCCATCCATATTGCCTGAGTATTGGAAGCCATGATGCGACAGCTTCGTGTTCGATTCTGGATATTATTATTTTCCCCGGTGTTGTAAAAAGCAGCGAGGATAGGACAGCTGCTATGGATTCCGTGGCTCCGGATGTGAAAAAGAGATGTTCCTGTCCGATTCCCAGCATCGAGGCTATCCTTGCTCTTTCCTCTTCAAGCTTTCTCTTCGCATCCAGTCCTGGCCTGTGGACGGATGAAGGGTTTGCGAAAAAGCTTCTGGCTGTCTCTGCATAGGCTTCAAGAGCCTTGTCGGACAGCTTTGTAGTTGCTGCATTGTCAAAATAGAGATCCATGGCAATAGATTAGATAGATATTCACCTTGTTTTGCAAGGTGGTTATTATTCACATGTATGGAAAGGATATTCAGCGTTCCGCTGAAAGGCGGACAGATTACGGATGTATATGCGTTCTCATCCATTAAGTCTTTATGGGATAATCTCGGCATCGGACACGATAATGCACTCTTTGTCGCCGACACCAACACGCAGTGCTATCTTCCCCCCGAAGCAAACAGTATCGTGATACCTGCAGGTGAAAGCGAGAAGAACTGGTCGTCAATAGACAGGATCCTTTCACGTGCGCTTGAGCTCGGTCTTGCCCGTGATTCTGTTTTCGTTGCAGTCGGAGGAGGGGTTATTCTAGATATGACTGCATTTGCAGCATCTGTTTACATGCGCGGATCTCGCCTTGTTCTTGTTCCCACGACGCTTCTTTCCATGGTTGATGCGACGCTTGGTGGAAAGACAGGCATCGATTATGGCGGAGGAAAGAACCTTGTCGGGACATTCTATCCTTCAGAGCGCGTGATGATAGCCTCAGCATTCCTTTCATCACTTCCAATGCGTGAATATATGTGCGGCCTGGGAGAGGTGGTCAAACATGCATTCCTTTCCCATGATACGAGGCTTGCTGAGTTCCTCTTAGCCGAGAAGGAGAGGATTCTTGCGCGTGATGAGAGCATCATGGACAGGATGATACGGCTTTCCCTTGAGGTCAAGATCGATTATATAACCAGGGATCCGGAGGAGAAGAAGGGCATCCGCTCCGCACTTAATCTCGGGCATACATTCGGGCATGCGCTTGAGGCCCTGAAGGGTTTCTCAATCTCCCATGGCGAGGATGTTGCCTGGGGAGTTGCCAAAGCGTTCCAGGCAGGAGTGCTGACGGGCATTACAGACCGTGAATTCGCTGCAAAGTCCATTTCGCTGATAGAGGCTTTTGGATTCGATTCGGAAACTGTCATAAGCGCCGAGGATTTCCCTTCTTTCATGGCCGCGATTGCAAAGGACAAGAAAAAGAAGGGCGGAGAAGTACGTTTTGTCCTGATGGAGAATCAGGGAGAGCCTGTGCTTACACCGCTTGATGAAAGCGTTGTCCGGAGGTGTGTCTCTTGCTGAAGCTGACAATCCTGATGGATGACAGAGCAACGCACAACAGATCCCTTAAGCACTCACATGGCCTTTCGATTCTGGCAGAGAATGATGGGAAGCGTATTCTCTTTGATTTCGGTGCGGATTCTGGTTTCATATACAATGCAGGGAGGCTTGGTGTGGATCTTTCTGCCCTGGATGCCGCTGTTCTCAGCCATGGGCATTATGACCATGGGGGAGGCTTTGCCGACTTCATGAATGCCGGTCTTCCTCTTTCCCGACTCTTTGCCGGAAAGGGCTTTTCATTCCGGAAATACTCCAGGGACAATATGGTATTCTCAAACCTTTCCCACGGATGGAAGAAGGAGGAAGCAGAGGACAGGGGAATCGTGGTTTCAGAAATTGACAGGGACACAGAGATTTTTCCAGGCATCCATCTTCTTTACGGGTTTCCACGCATTCATGAGATGCAGAACATTCCCAGGCGTTATGTGGTGGAACGGTATGGCAGTATCATGCCCGATGATTTTTCCGATGAGATTGCCATGGCAATGAAAACTGAATCAGGATATGTGCTTGTCGTCGGCTGCTCGCACCCCGGGATAATGAACATCGTCGCTGCAGCAGAAGAAAGGCTTGGGAAGATAAGAGGAGTTGTCGGAGGCATACATCTTGCGGCCGCCAGTAAGGAAGATGCTGAAAGAGCAGTTTCATTCATGAAGGAGAAAGGCGTGGATTTCCTTGGTCTCTGTCATTGCTCCGGATGCGATGCCGCTGAGCTTTCAGGAAATACCCTTGCTGCAGGAGACTCTGTGTTTTTCGACTGACCACAGCAAGGGAGTGACTTTCACTTTCCGTTGAAGCAGTTTCTGATATACTCGACGCTTTCGGCTGTCTTCCTGTCGATTTCCTCGTCGCTCATTCCTTCTGTAAGATCATGGAAGACCTTTATATCCTGCCCGATCTGGCCACCCATTCTGATGAAAGGTTCCATTACGACTGTACCGTCATACCCTATGGACCGGAGTGCTTTTCCTATCTCGTTCCAATCCATTCTTCCTTTCTGAGGAAGCTTTCTGTTTGGCTGTCCGATATGGAAATGTCCAAGAAGAGCTCCTGCAGTCTCAATCGCTTTCGTGAAGCTGTCTTCTTCGATGTTCATGTGGAATGTATCGAGCATCACGTGAACATTCTTCCTATCCACGGCTTTTACGAAACTAACAGCTTCCTCTGCCGTGTTCAGAAGATAACCCTCGAATCTGTTGAGTACTTCCATGCCAAGATCGATCCCATGGTCCATGGCGATGTCAGCCATCTCTTTCATTCCTGCAATGCTGAGGTCGAGATCTCTTTTCTTGTCAAATGGCTTTGAATAGTCAATGGGCCAGTACGAATACAGTCCGCCTCCTATGAGATGGATATCTGCAACCTCGAGCTTTGAGAAGAGGGTGTTGTAGAAGGATAGCGCTTCCTTGCGGTTTTCCACCGCGATGTTATCCTGAGGCCGTGGTCCGTAACCGCAGGTGAGGATTATATTATTATCCTTTGCTGTATCACGAAGCGTTCTCATATATTCATCGCTTCTCTCGCTGAGACCAGCTCCCGAGATCTCAAGAATGTCAAAACCAAGATCCTTCACTTTCCTGACATAAGGAATGTAGTCAGCATTCCAGTCATGCTCCCAGAATGCATAGTATATCCCGAACTTCATTTTTCCTCCTTTTCCGGTGTGATCCTGATTGTCTTGATCTCAAAAGGATGGAAATCAAGGGTAATCAGATCATCTTCCTTGTCCAGCTTTTCTGTGCAGTTCTCCAGAAGATCCGTCTCATAGGCTTCTCTGATCCTGAACGCGGTTTTCAGAGTCGTGTGCACGTGCGAGTTCTTATGTTCATATATCCTTACGATGATATCGTCGGAGTCCTCTGCCATTTTCACTGTGTCGATTATGACTGAAGGGTTGTCGACAGAGAGCATTGACCATGTGGTTGGCTCTGCTTTATACCTGACTGCCCTGAGAGGAAGGTTGAATGACTCTGCAAGGAATTTCGTGTCCGCTGCGAAGCTGTCACCTGCATGTGGATAGATTGCATAGGAGAAGTGATGATGTCCTCTGTCAATCTCCTTCCATGGTGACAGGCCGCTCTTGAGAAGAGTCAGTCTCATGGTTCCTTCGTGGACGTCACATCCATATTTCGATTCATTGAGTATGGATAATCCCATGTTCCCTTCAGACAGATCCATCCATTTCTGCGCACACACCTCATAGCGAGCCATATCCCAGCTGGTGTTATAGTGTGTAGGCCTTTCGACGGAGCCGAACTGTATGTCGTATCGTGCTCTGTCTGAATTGATTGTTGTCGGGAACACCGCCTTCAGTGCAACTGAATCCTCATTCCAGTCCACATCCGTGATGAATTCTATGAGGTCTGAGTCATGATATACCCTTATTGTCTGATATATCATCGATTTATTGAATTTCCGTACAGTCCTGACCCAGTCATAGACCTCGCCATGGAAGTATTCAGCAGGGGAGACAAGATCCTCCAGCAGCCAGCTCTTTTCCTCATAGTAGGGATCTATGTTCCAGTTTTCCCAGAACCGCGGACGATCGTCATATGCAGCTATCGCACCCGCTTTCTCTCCATCACGGACAAACTCCTCATCGATGAGTTTATGGTAAATGCTGCTGATGAGGCCGTTCTTGTCAAAGCTGACACGTATCCTCTCATTCTCAAGTATTCCCGTACTGCTCTTCATACATGTCGCTTTAAGCGGGGTTGAAGAGAAGCGGAATGTTTTCCATCCGAAAGCAGGGATATCACGTACATACACTTCTCCTTTGCCGTCTTCTCCTTTCTGGACAGCATAATGCAATCCCTCGCTGTCTATGAGGTATTCGGGCAGTGGATCTGAGCTTAAAGAGAGAATGCCGCTTCTTCTGAATCCAAGTTCGTTGATGACCGTGACAGTTCCTTTCTCTTCTTTGTATCCAATGCTTTCGGAAATCGCTTTCTCCGTTGTTGTACAAAGCTCTGCAGCAAGCTCATTGAACTGCTTTTCAGAATCCTTGTACACATCCTCGATACAGCTTCCGGGCAGTATGTCATGGAACTGATTCAGAAGGAGTATCTCCCACATGTTTCTCAGTCTCTCATGCGGGTAAGGCGCATTTCTGAGAATGTTGGCAGCAGCAAGCCAGAACTCTGCAGAATGGAAAGCTATCTCCGTCTTTCTATTGTTTCTTTTTATTGCTGCATTCGATGTGTATGTTCCCTGATGAAGCTCAAGATAAAGCTCTCCTCTCCATCTTGGAAGATCCCTGGAGTTGTCGAGAGTTTTATGGAGGTCTGAGAAGAAATTCTTTGTCGTGTCGAATTTCACTTCAGGGAATCCCGGAATGCCTTTTTCAAGACGCTTTCCTTTCTCCAGCATTTCATATGTTGGTCCACCACCTCCGTCTCCAAAGCCGAAAGCGATGAGTATATTGCTGTTGATATCCTTCTGCTGATAGCGCTGCCAGCTCTTGTAAAGCGCAGCTGGGTGCAGCTCGGCGCTGTATGTGGTTCCTATTGAATCTGGATCATCTCCGGGATTCTGTGCAGTGATGAAATAGGTGAGTACGCTTTCCTCTCCGATTCCCTGCCACATGAAGGTGTCAAATGGCATCTTGTTTATCATGTTCCAGCTTATCTTTGTGGTCATGAATGTGTTGATGCCGCTTTTTACGAGAATCTGGGGAAGGGCTGCGCTGTAACCGAACACATCCGGAAGCCATAGAATATGTGAATCTATGCCGAATTCTTCCCTGAAGAATCTTTTTCCATATAGAATCTGGCGTACCAGGGATTCTCCTGATGTGATGTTGCAGTCCGCTTCGAGGAACATGGCCCCCTCCGCATCCCATCGTCCTTCCCTGATTCTCTCCTTGATCTCCTCATATAGTTCCGGCGCATCTTCCTTTATGAATTTGTACAGCAGCGGAGTAGACTGCATGAAGTTGTAGTCAGGGTACATCTTCATCATCGACAGCACCGATGAGAATGTCCTTTTCGCTTTTTCCCTTGTCTGTGCAAGATCCCAGAGCCATGCTACATCAATATGAGCGTGCCCGACGCAGCTGACAGATACTTTTGAAGTTGTTCCTGTATATACCTTTTCCGCAAGATGTTTTCTTGCCCTTTGAACCGATGAAAGCAGCCTTTGCCTATCTCCGCTTCTGAGATCAAGGAGGTTGAGGCTGTTGTTGAGTTCTGAGAGAATCTGATGCTTCTCAAGAGAATCATCGGAGAGGATTGCCGCGGCTTCGTAAGCGGTAAGTATGTCGAAATAAAGAGCCCTGATGTCAATGTTCACCTCTGCAAGCTCAACATTGAATGTATAGTACTTCTCTGTCAGGCCAGAAAAGCACTGGAAATCAAGGCTGATACTGTTTTTCTCCAGAGGTGGCAATATGATCTCTGTATGATTCTTGTCAGCACCTCCAAGCATATTGCCGTTAAGGAAAACGAGGGCCTGAGGATTCATCAGATCCCATGACTCCTGCTTTTTCCCCACGCTGCGTGCAAGGATTGCATTATCCATCTCTTCAGTTTCAGAGGTCGATAAGACAATCGAAAGTTCTTTTCCCCTGAAAGAATCTGGTATCACGATATCTGTGAAGAACCATGAATATGAATTCCTTCCACCCCAGCGTTCATGCTCTCTGAACACTCTTGAAGAAGAGGTATCCTTGCGTGCTTCAGCAGGAGAGGAGAAGTATCCTGTCTTGTAGTTCAGGTCCAGACGGACCGAATCATCATGTATGAGTGCATTAAGATCATCAAGATAACGGAGTATATGTTCATTTCTGAAATGTGCATTGTTCACGTTCTTTCATTCTCCATCAGCATATTCTCTGTGTCAGCAAGAAAAGCTGTATCACCGTCTTCCATGAATCTGGTGACAGCACCATAAAGGTTTGTTCCGCTCACCACCATCTGAGGAAGCTTTCTGTAGCCTTCGTTGACACATTCAAAATAACCTTCTTTACGAGAGAATGCTAAGGCATCTGCAAGTATTTTTGCAGCCGTTTTCCTGTCGGAGAGAGAAACTGCATATACATACCACCCGGTTGCTGTTTCCCAGTATGCGCCGTTCTGATATGTTTCCGGCTCAATTTCAATTAGAAGCCTTTCCCAGTATTCATTTTTGGGAAGGTGCCTGATCTGTCCGAGATATGTAAGGCCATCCGCATTCTTTGCAAGATATTCCGAGATCTCGGTCTTCTCTTCATTTTTCAGTGGGAAACCGATGTAGACCATATAGGCCATTGCCCATATATCAATCTGTCTGCAATCTCCTGTCGCTGCATACCAGACACCGCCTTCATGGAAGATTCCTATATTCCTTTCGATATCATCGATTCTCTTTGCGTATGAATCATCCAGACTGCTGCAATAGTATCCAGACAGTTCCTGCATCATCTTCAGTGCCCGCCAATGCAGTACTGATTCCATCAGTAATTCCCCGGTCTTTCTCACAGTATCCGTGAAGCCATAAGGGGAGTGGGGCTTGTCCTGATCATTGAAGACAAGTCCGTTCCCTGATATCGGCATGATCTCCAGTGCTTTATCCAGATTGCATTTCCACTTGTTGAAAAGCACGGTCGCTCTGTCTTTCGGCAGACGGCGGAGAACGTGATAGATTGCATATATCAGGAACTGTACAGTATCCAGATTTGCCTCTCCGATCGGATGCCCTGTTGCTCCGGCTGCGTATACTGCAAGATTGTCAGGATATACTCTGTCTGGAATCCATCCATCATCCCTTTTCAATGACAACGTGTATTCGATGCATTTTATATCATTTTCTATGTCCAGCAGATTTCCTGCATATTCAACCATGTATGCAAAATCCCTGATCCAGAGACCATCATAATTTGCAACTCCATCAGGAGTGTAAAGATAGAAGTCATTGCACTTTTTCCTGCAACCTTCAACAAGACC
>CASEGX010000081.1 GCA_949287505.1 uncultured Spirochaetales bacterium
ACAAGAGATTGATTGACATTCTGGATCCCACGCAGAAGGTAGTGGAAGCCCTGATGAAACTTGAACTCCCTGCAGGTGTGGACGTAGAAATCAGACAGTAAAGTTGAGGTAAGAGATGTTAGGGCTTATCGGCAAAAAAGTTGGAATGACACAGGTGTTTGATGCTAATGGCAGACTCACTCCTGTGACTGTTATCAAGATAGAGGACAACGTAGTCATCGCAAACAGAACTGAAGAGAAGAATGGCTACTCAGCAGCAGTGCTGGGCACAGGTGCTATGAAGAAGAGCACAATCACAAAGCCATATGCTGGCCAGTTCAAGGATATAGAAGTCAAGAAGACCGTAATGGAGTTCAGGGATTTCGATAACGAGGTTGCAGTAGGCGATGTCCTCGGAGTGGATCTCTTCAAGGATGTCACTTTCGTTGATGTAACAGGAACTAGCAAGGGTAAAGGCTACCAGGGCGGTATGAAGCGCTATGGCTTCGGCGGCGGTAGAGCAACCCACGGCTCAAAGTTCCACAGGGATCTCGGTGGTACTGCTATGTCATCGACTCCTTCCCATACATTCAAAGGCCATCGCATGGCTGGACACATGGGCAACGAGAAGACAACCGTGCAGAATCTCAGGGTAGTTGCAGTGGACAGCGAGATGCAGGTTCTTATGGTAAAGGGTGCAATTCCAGGCCCTGCTCAGAGCACTGTAGTCGTCAAGAAAGCGGTTAAGAAGTAAGAGGCAGAGTATGGAACAGAAAGTATATTCCATTGATGGAAAGGAATCCGGAACAATCGAGCTTTCCGATGCTGTATTCGGTGTACAGGTATCGACAGGTTCGATCTACCATGCCATAAGGAACGAGGCAGCCAACCGCCGCGTTGGAACTGCCTGCACAAAGACCCGTGCTGAGGTCAATTACAGCAACACGAAGCCTTACAAGCAGAAGGGTACAGGTAATGCACGCCGCGGAGACAAGAAGTCTCCTATCGCAGTTGGCGGTGGCACAATCTTCGGACCAAAGCCGAGGGATTACTCCTATTCCCTTCCAAAGAAGGTCAAGAGACTTGCAATGAAGAGTCTCCTTACTCTCGGAGTACAGGAAGAGAGACTTGTCGTTGTTGATGATTTCACAACAGCTGGCAAGACAAAGGAGATCATGGCAATCATCAAGGCTTTCGGGACAGAGAACCAGCGCACGCTCATCATCATGGGTTCTGACGACACCATGATCCGCCGTGCTGCAAGGAACATCCCGAATGTGCATGTCCAGGCATATGACAAGCTCTCTGCTAAGGAGCTTCTCTACGGAAGGAAGATTCTCGTCCTCAAGGGGGCAGCTTCCAATCTCAACAGCTTCTATGGTGAGAGATAAGGAGACAGGAAGATGAGAGCAGATAGAGTAATCATTGAACCAATCCTCAGTGAGAAGTCCAACCTCATGAGAGAGGGTGAGTGCAAGAAGTATGTTTTCCGTGTTGATCCTGCAGCTAACAAGTTCGAGATCATGGCAGCTGTCAAGGAGATCTTCAACGTGGACTGCACAAAGTGCAATGTGATGAATGTCGGCGGCAAGCCGAAGTTCTCCAGGGGCAAGGGCGGTTATATCAAGGGATATACCCCATCCTGGAAGAAGGCAATCGTAACCCTGGCCAAGGGACAGCAGATCCAGGCCATCGAAGGTGTATAAGGAGATAAGGAAGAATGGCTCTTAAGAAATTCAAACCAAATACTCCGGGTCTCCGTCAGAGAAGCGTGCTTGTACGCTCCGAAATCACCGCGCAGAAGCCTGAGAAGTCCCTTACAGTGAGCCTCTCAAAGAAGGCAGGTCGCGATACATTCGGCCGCATCAGCGTACGCCGCCGCGGCGGTGGCCATAAGAGGGCTTACAGAATCATTGATTTCAAGAGGGATAAGTATGGCGTACCAGGAATTGTAAAGACAATCGAGTACGATCCAAACAGAAGCGTAAACATCGCTCTTGTATTCTACAAGGATGGCGAGAAGCGCTACATACTTGCTCCGAAGGGAATCAAGGTAGGTACAGAGATCATGTCAGGACCAGCAGCTCCGCTCACAGTCGGAAATGCTCTTCCTCTGAAGAATATCCCGCTTGGTCTCCAGGTTCACAACGTCGAGCTTACGCTTGGCCGCGGTGGACAGCTTGTCCGCTCTGCTGGTCTTGCAGCAAGTGTTGTGGCTAAGGAAGGTGACTATGTCACGCTCCGCCTCCCATCAGGTGAGATGAGAATGGTCTTCGGCGAGTGCTATGCTACAATCGGCACACTCGGCAACGAGGATCACATGAATGTCTCCCTCGGAAAGGCTGGTGTTTCAAGATACCTCGGAAGAAGACCGAAGGTCAGAGGTGTTGTCATGAACCCGATCGATCATCCACATGGTGGTGGTGAAGGCAAGACAGCTGCAGGACGTCATCCGGTAACTCCATGGGGTAAGCCGACCAAGGGTGGTAAGACCCGTTCAAAGAAGAAGCCTTCCAACAGCTTCATCGTGAAGAGACGCAAGTAGTTCAGGAGATAGAAAGTGGCAAGATCGATAAAGAAAGGTCCTTTCATTGAAGCAAAGCTCCTTAAGAGGATCGAGGAATCAAACAAGACTGGTCAGAAGCAGATGATCAAGACATATTCCCGCAGCTCTACCATTATTCCGGAGATGGTTGGTTTCACTATTTCCGTCTATAACGGCAAGACCTGGGTTCCCGTTTACGTAACAGAGAACCTTGTAGGCCACAAGCTCGGTGAGTTTGCGCCGACCCGCATTTTCCGCGGCCATGCATCTGACAAGAAGGTTAAGTAGTAGGTGGTATGATGGAAACTAAGAAAGGTTATAGAGCAGTTGCCAAGTACATTCTGGTATCTCCTTCGAAGGTGCGCCCTGTAGCTGACCTTGTCAGGGGCAAGGGGTATGTCGAAGCTGTTGCCATTCTTGAGGCAATGCCGCAGAAGGGTGCAAGGCTCATTCTGAAAGTTCTCAAGTCCGCAGGTGCCAACGCATTGAACCAGAACAGGAAGCTCGATGAGGATTCGCTCGTCATCTCCTGTCTGAAGATCGATGACGGTCCTCGTCTCAAGAGAGTCTGGCCGCGTTCCCATGGAAAGCGTGACATACTCCTCAGGAGGATGTCTCATATAACAGTCGTCGTAGATGAGAAGGTGGGAAGATAATGGGCCAGAAAGTTAATCCTATTGGACTTAGATTAGGTATCAATAAGACCTGGATGTCGAAGTGGTATGTCGATCCCAGGGAGTATGCAGACACCCTTCATGAGGATCTCAAGCTCAGAAAGGCTCTTCTTGCAGCTCCTGAGGTAAGCGGTGCAGAGATCAGCGAAGTCGAGATCATCCGCAAGCCGCAGCGCATCACTCTCGTTGTAGGAACAGCACGTCCTGGCATCATCATCGGTGCTAAGGGTGCGAACGTCGAGAAGCTCTGCGAGAAGATGCAGAAGCTGACGGAGAAGAAGGTCCAGATCAAGATCAAGGAGATCAAGAAGGCAGAGTGCAATGCACAGCTCGTAGCTCAGAACATTGCCCGCCAGCTTGAGAACCGCGGTGCTTTCCGCCGTGCTATGAAGAATGCCATCTCAAGGGCACGCACAGCTGGTGTTGAGGGTATCAAGGTGAAGTGCTCCGGCCGTCTTGGCGGTGCTGAGCTCTCCAGAACGGAGTGGATGAAAGAGGGAAGAGTTCCTCTCCACACTCTCCGCGCTGATATCGATTATGGATTCGCAACAGCCAATACATCATTCGGATGCATCGGCGTCAAGGTATGGATCTTCAATGGTGAGATCTATGATCATGCGAAGGCTGAGGATGAGACTGTCGGAACGCTTGTAAAGAAGAAGACAGCTGAGACCGCAGAGGCAAGGAGTTAGTTCGATGCTTAGTCCTAAGAGAATAAAGTTCAGAAAGAAGCAGCGCGGAACACGCGATGCAGTTGCCCACAGAGGCAATACACTGGCATTCGGAGAGTACGGACTCATGGCTACCGAGCCAAGGTGGATTACAAACCGCCAGATCGAGGCTGCCCGTGTTGCTATGACACGTCACGTAAAGCGTGGTGGAAAGGTCTGGATCCGCATCTTCCCTGATATGCCTTATACGAAGAAGCCTGCTGAAACAAGGCAGGGAAACGGAAAGGGCAGCCCTGAGGGATGGGTTGCAGTCGTCAAGACCGGAGCCATCATGTTCGAGATGGGTGGAGTCGAAGAGGGACTCGCAAGAGAGGCTCTTACACTCGCTGCTTCGAAGCTCCCAATCAAGACGAAGTTCGTCGCCCGTTCGGAAATGGAGTGATTTATGAAGAAGTCTTATAAGGATCTCAGCTATAAAGAGCTTGAGGCTGAGCGCGATAAGCTCAGGAAGGAACTGGTGAATATGAGGCTGCAGAAGGTTCTCGGACACCTCGATAACCCCATGGCTCTCAGGACGACCAGAAGGGATATTGCCCGCTTGAATACCCGTATCCATGCAATCGATATCGGTATAGCTAAGGCATCGAAGTAGGAGATACGGAATGACAGCTAATAAGAAGAGGATGACCGGGCTTGTGGTCAGCGACAAGATGGATAAGACCATCGTCGTGGAAGTCACCAACAGGACTCTCCACCCGATTTACAAGAAGTATGTGGTCTCCACCAAGAAGCTTAAGGCCCATGATGAGAATAATGACGCGCACATCGGGGACACAGTCCGCGTTGTTGAGAGCCGCCATATCAGCAAGGACAAGTGCTGGAGACTTGAGGAAATCGTCGCCAGGGCACGCTAAAGGAGAAAAGTCATGGTACAGATGCAGACTTATCTTAACGTCGCAGACAACAGCGGTGCAAAGCGTGTGCAGTGCATCAAGGTTCTCGGCGGCAGCCATCGCTATGTTGCTGGCGTTGGCGATATCATTGTAGTAGCCGTGAAGGACGCTCTGCCGAACGGAGCCATCAAAAAGGGTGATGTTCTCAAGGCAGTTATCGTCCGCACGAAGAAGGAATACCGCAGACCTGACGGTACATACATCAGGTTCGATGACAATGCTTGCGTTATCATCGACGCCAACAATAACCCGCGCGGTAAGCGTATCTTCGGACCAGTTGCGAGAGAGCTTCGTGATAACTATATGAAGATCGTTTCACTTGCGCCGGAAGTGTTGTAGGAGACTGAGAATGAGACTGAAGAAAGACGACACAGACAAGATCATTGACGGAAAGGACAAGGGCCGCACCGGTAAGATCATCAAGGTAGATCCGGAGAATGAGAGGGTCTACGTCCAGGGTGCCAACATGGTCATGAAGACTCAGAAGAAGAGGACTCAGCAGGACAAGGGCGGCATCGTGGAAATCGAGGCTCCGATCCATGTTTCCAACGTTCAGCTTGTTTCTAAGGACAAGGTTTCAAGGATAGGATACAGGATCGAGAACGGAAAGAAGGTCCGTTACGCAAAGAAGACAGGAGAGGTGCTCTAATATGGCAGAGGAAAAGTTCGTACCGAATTTCAAGAGGAAGTACACTGAGACTGTTGCACCTCAGCTTATGAAGGACTTTGCTTTCAAGTCTGTGATGCAGATCCCTAAGCTTGAGAAGATCACAGTGAGCGTAGGCGTAGGTGAGGCTACAACAAACAAGAAGCTTCTCGATGCTGCTGTGAAGGAGCTTGAGCAGATCACTGGCCAGCATGTTGTCAAGACAAAGGCCAGGAAGTCCATCGCAAACTTCAAGGTCAGGGAAGGTCAGGAGATCGGCGCCATGGTTACCCTTCGCGGTGACAATATGTGGTATTTCCTCGAGCGCCTTATCTGTATCGCTCTTCCACGCGTCAAGGACTTCAAGGGCGTTAACCCGAATGCTTTTGATGGACACGGGAATTACTCTCTCGGCATCACCGAGCAGATAATCTTCCCAGAGATCGACTATGACAAGATCGAGAGGATCAGCGGCCTTAACATTGCTATCGTAACGACAGCAGAGACCGATGAGCAGGGTTTTGCGCTTCTCAAGGCTCTTGGCATGCCGTTTGCAAAGTAAGGAAGGGAATAGAAGATGGCAAAGAAGTCTCTGATTATAAAGGCTAAGAAGGATCCGAAGTTCTCGACACGCAGCTATAACCGCTGCAGGATCTGCGGACGCCCTCGTGGATATATGCGCCAGTTTGATATGTGCAGAATCTGCTTCAGGAAGCTGGCCAGCGAAGGCCAGATCCCTGGCGTAACCAAGTCGAGCTGGTAGGAGTTAAGTATGGCAGTTAGTGATCCAATTGCAGATATGCTGACTAAGATCAGGAATGCTAGTCAGTCTAAGCATGAGAAGGTAGATGTAACAGCCTCGAATCTTAAGCTTCAGATCGTCAAGATCCTTAAGAACGAGGGTTTCATCAAGAACTTCAAGAAGGTTACCAAGGACGATGTCACATACATCAGGATCTTCCTCAAGTACACAGAGGACCAGACTCCTGTCCTGCACGGCCTTGAGCGTATCTCCACACCTGGTAGACGCGTATACTGCGGCTACAAGGATATGCCTTCCGTATATAACGGAATCGGCGTTGTGGTAGTCTCTTCATCGACAGGTGTCATTACCGGCAAGAAGGCTAAGGAAGCCAAGGTCGGCGGTGAGCTGATCTGCACAATCTGGTAAGGAGGAATCGATGTCTAGAATTGGTAAGCTCCCCATCCAGATCCCTGAGAAGGTATCAGTTGCAGTCGATGGGCTTAATGTAACCGTAACCGGTCCGAAGGGCACTCTCTCAACAATGACGAGACCTGAGGTAAAGGTTGAGGTCAAGGATAATGAAGTTCTTGTCACCAGATACAATGATGAGAAGGAGTCAAGAGGATATCATGGGCTTTACCGCCAGCTGATCAACAACATGATCGTAGGCGTATCCCAGGGTTACCAGAAGTCGCTTCTTATCAATGGTGTAGGATACAGAGCAGAGGTCAAGGGCGATATCGTTGCATTCGCTCTCGGCTATTCGACTCCGATTGAGTATGTCATTCCTAAGGGAATCACAATCACCGCTGATGGTCCAGCTAAGCTCATCGTCAGTGGAATCGACAAGGCTCAGGTCGGTAAGGTTGCTGCTGAAATCCGTTCCCTCAGAGGCCCAGAGCCTTACAAGGGCAAGGGAATCAAGTACGAAGACGAGACAATCCGCCGCAAGGTCGGTAAGTCCGGTGGTAAGAAATAAGGCGGTTTAGAGTATGAACAGAATGGTTGATAAAAGAAGAAGGCACCTCAAGAGGAAGGCCCACATCAGGAAGAGAGTATCCGGGACCGCCTCAAGGCCGAGGATGACTGTCTTCAGGTCAAACTACCATATGTATGTCCAGGTTATCGATGATATGGCTGGCAGGACTCTTGCCTCAGCTTCCACCGTCGAGGCCGATCTCAGGGAACTCAGGAATACTGTTGCCAATGCTGAGAAGCTTGGTGAGATCATCGGAAAGAGACTCCTTGAGAAGAATATCGACAGCGTTGTCTTCGATCGCAATGGTTATATCTACCATGGTATCGTAAAGGGTATCGCTGACGGCGCAAGAAAAGCCGGGATCAAGTTCTAGGAGATCGTATGGATAGGGCAAAAGATAGAGAAGTCAAAGACGGAGCTATTGAGAAGCTCGTCAAGCTCAATCGTGTAGCCAAGGTTGTAAAGGGCGGTAAGAATTTCTCGTTCTCAGCGCTTGTTGTCGTCGGTTATGGCGACGGCCGTGTCGGATATGGCTTCGGCAAGGCCAACGATGTCACCGATGCAATCAGAAAGGCTACAGAGAAGGCTAGAAACAGCATCATCACAGTGCCTCTTAAGGGTACGACTATCCCTCACGAGATCGTCGGCAATTTCAAGAGCGCATCTGTTCTCCTTCGCCCGGCTGTTCCGGGAACTGGAGTTAAGGCAGGCGGAGCAGTTCGTCTCGTATGCGATGCAGCTGGTATCAGGGATGTCCTTTCGAAGTCCCTTGGTTCCAGGAATGGTATCAATACAGTAAAGGCGACATTCGATGCTCTCGAGCACATGTTCGATGCAGGTGCTGTCGCTAAGACAAGAGGCAAGACTCTTAAGGAAATGTGGAGCTGATTATGGCTAAGGAGATCAAGATAACACTCGTAAGGGGGCTGTCGGGAACTCTCCCCGTCCAGAGGAAGACCATCAAGGCACTCGGACTGGGCAAGATCTCCAGCTCGGTTGTACGCGAGGCCAATCCTGTCAATCTTGGCATGGTCCGCGTTGTTTCCCATCTTGTAAAGGTGGAGGAGGTCTGAAATGGCACAGATTGTAAAGCCTCTTGGCGCTACAAAGCGCAAGACTATAGTAGGACGCGGAGCTTCTTCCAAGGGAAGAGCCTGCGGCCGTGGCCATGATGGACAGAACAGCCGCTCCGGCGGTGGAGTCCGTCTCGGATTCGAAGGCGGACAGATGCCTCTCTACAGGCGCATCGCCCGCCGCGGTTTCTCGAACTACCCATTCAAGATCGAGAGACAGGCAATTTCTCTTTTCACTCTTGATGCAGTCTATGCTGAGGGTGAGACAGTCTCTGATGAGACACTCAGGGAGAAGGGTCTTCTCAAGGGTCACACATCGGAGGCAAAGATTCTTTCCGATGGAGAGATCACCAAGAAGCTCACTATCGAGGGTGTGAAGGTTTCTGCAGCTGCTCAGGAGAAGATCAAGGCAGCAGGCGGCGAGATCAAGTAAGAGGACTGTCATGGCAAACACTCTGGTAGAAATGTTCAGAATGAAAGACATAAGGAAGAAGATACTCTTCACTCTCGGTATCCTTGCGGTAACGAGGGTGGGAGCAGCTCTCCCGATCCCAGGCATCAATCCTGGAGCTGTTCTTTCATACTTCGAGGAATTCTCGAACTCATTTACGGATTACCTGAACTTCTTCTCCGGCGGTGCTTTCGCGAACTTCTCGATATTCATGCTTGGCGTAATGCCATACATCAGCACTCAGATCATCATGCAGCTGCTGATGCTTGTCATTCCTTCGCTTAAGAAGCTCGCGCAGGATCCGCAGGGATCTAAGAAGATCCAGCAGTATACCCGCTACGGGACTGTTCTGGTCTGCGTAATCCAGTCGCTTGCCGCATCCGTCTACGCACGCAGCATCCCTGGTGCGATCATGATTGGCACTGTTCCATTTACAATCGTGTCGATCATCTCCGTAACAGCAGGCTCGATGCTCATGGTATGGCTTGGTGAGAAGATCACGCAGTTTGGCGTCGGAAACGGTGTCTCTCTCCTGATCTTCGCAGGTATCGTCGCCCGCATTCCTTCTGCGGTCTATACAATGATCGTGGAAATCAGAAGCGGAATGATGAACCCTGTTGGTCTTATTGTTGTTGTAATCATGTTCTTCTTCGTCATTGCTCTCGTAGTCTATGAGGAGAAAGGACAGAGGAAGATTCCAGTACAGTACTCAAGAAGAGTTGTTGGAAGAAGGATGTATGGTTCCCAGAGTTCCTATATCCCATTCAAGATCAACCCATCCGGAGTTATCCCTGTAATCTTCGCATCGACACTTCTTTCGTTCCCTCTGCAGATTGGCTACAACTCGAATATCGGGTGGCTCAGGGCTATTGCGGATTTCCTTGATCCTCAGGGTGCTCCGTACCTGATCATCTATACAGCACTGATCATCGCGTTTGCATTCTTCTATACGCAGGTCAGCCTGAACCCGATTGAGATGGCCAAGAATATCCGCGATAACGGAGGCTCGATCCCTGGAGTAAGGAATGAGAAGCTTGAGGAGTACCTTACAAAGGTTCTTAACCGCATCGTTCTCCCTGGCGCTATCTTCCTTGCGTTCATCGCATTGATTCCTACGCTCATCCAGATGTTCTTTGATTTCCCGCAGAATGTTGCTATGCTTTTCGGCGGAACTTCGCTTATCATTCTTGTAGGTGTTGACCTCGAGACGATGAGACAGCTTGACGCTTTGATGAAGATGCATCATCATGAGGGATTCGTGGACGCAAAGAAGCGCAGACTCAAGAAATTCTAAGGAGCTTAGGCTATGAAAGTTAGAGCTAGTGTCAAACCGATTTGTGACAAGTGCAAGGTAATCAGACGTGCTGGTGTTGTACGCATTATCTGCGAGAACCCGAAGCACAAGCAGAGACAGAAATAGAGGAGGCCATGAATGGCACGTATAGCGGGTGTTGACCTGCCGAATAAGGCAGTTAAGATAGCACTTACATATATCTATGGTATCGGCAGGACTTCTGCTGCCGATATCTGCAGGAAGACGAACATTGATCCGGACGTCAGAATCAATACTCTCTCATCGGACGAGCTTGCTCTCCTGAGAAAGGTCATTGAAGAGGACTACAAGATCGAGGGACATCTCCGCACTGAAGTTGCCCTTAACATCAAGAGACTGATGGATATCGGCTGCTACAGGGGACTCAGGCACAGGAAGGGACTCCCTGTCAGAGGTCAGAGGACAAAGACCAATGCCAGGACCAGAAAGGGCCGCAAGAAGACTGTTGCGAACAAGAAGAAGTAAGGGCAGGTGAGAAATGGCTAACGTAAAGAAGAAGACAAAGAAGACCGTCATTGAGGGAAATGTCTACATCCAGGCAACCTTCAACAACACGATCATCACAGTTACAGACCTTACAGGGAATGCGATAGCATGGGCTTCTGCTGGCGGACTCGGATTCCGTGGCGCAAAGAAGTCTACTCCGTATGCAGCACAGACAACGTGCGAGACTGCGGCAAAGAAGGCGATGGATTTCGGCCTCAAGGAAGTGAACGTATTCGTTAAGGGGCCAGGTGTTGGACGTGAGAGCGCAATAAGGACACTCGGTGTTCTTGGACTCAAGGTCCGCACAATCAGGGACGTTACCCCGATTCCCCACAACGGCTGCCGTCCTCGCAAGACACGCCGTGTCTGATTGACTGCGGGTTTTCCCGCAGCTGTGTAATAAGGAGCAATAATGGCTAGGAAAAATCTTCTCAAGGGATTCAAGAGACCTTCTGGGATCACATCAGATCACACCGTCTCGACATCCGACTACGGCAAGTTCGTCGCATATCCGTTCGAGAGGGGATTCGGAACAACGGTTGGAAACACGCTCCGCCGCGTTCTCCTTTCCTCAATCCAGGGCTATGCCGTGACAGCAATCCGCTTCACGACATTCGGCAATGCGGATCATAGCGAGCCTCATATGGTTACATCTGAGTTTGAGCCGCTCCGTGGTGTCAGGGAGGATATCAGCGATATCATTGCAGCCATTAAGAAACTGCAGATCAGCATGCCTGAGGAGAGTGAAGGTACAGTGCTTGTAATCCCCTGCAAGGGACCTGGTGTCATCACCGGCAAGGATTTCGAGCGCGATATGGTCAAGGTGACAAATCCTGACCTTCCTATCTTCACGATGATGGATGACTGCGATCTTGAGATGGAGGTCCAGATTGACCTCGGCAGGGGCTATGTTCCTTCCGAGCTCAACGAGAAGTACTCTGAGGAGCCTGGAGTGATATCAATCGATGCATTCTATTCTCCTGTCAAGAGAGTCAGATACTCTATCGAGCCGACAAGGGTCGGTCAGAGGAATGACTATGAGAAGCTCACTCTCGAGATCTGGACAGATGGAACTATCACTCCGGAGAATGCACTCGGCGAAGCTGCAAAGATCGTAAAGGAGCACTTCACGATTTTCATCAACTTCGATGAGGGTAAGATCTGCACAACCGAGGAAGCCGACGAGGAAGAGGCTAGGATCAGGGATCTTCTCAATACTCCTGTAGAGGAGCTTGAGCTTACTGTCCGTTCCTCCAACTGCCTCAAGAATGCCGGCATTAAGACCATCGGGGATCTGGCTAGGAAGACTGAGGATGAGATTGCCAAGACACGCAACTTCGGAAAGAAGTCGCTTTCTGAGATCAAGGACAAGCTCAGGGAGTGGGGTCTTACACTCGGCATGACAGACTTCAGTGTATTAAAGACGTCTATCAAAGTTCCAGAGAACAAGGAAGAGGAAAACAATGAAGCATAGAATCGGATTCAATGCGCTTTCCCGCAAATCAAGTCAGCGCAAAGCACTTATGCGCAGCATGGTTACCTCCCTTCTCAGATATGAGAGGATCGAGACAACCAAGGCTAAGGCACTTGAGGTAAGGAAGATGGCTGAGAAGCTGATCACACGCGGCAAGACAGATTCTGTCCACAATCGCCGTGTTGCAGCACGCTACATCTATGATGAGACTGTTGTGAACAAGCTTTTCAAGGAAATCGGACCTCTCTTCGCAGAGAGAAATGGCGGATATACCCGCATACTCAAGACTGGAAACAGACTTGGCGATGCAGCTGAGATGGTCATACTCGAGCTTGTCGAGAAGACAAAGAAGGAAGAGAAAGCTGCAAAGAAGGCTGACAAGAAAGCCGACAAGGCCGAAGCAAAGTAAGGCCATGCTTCAGTAGAAGCAGAACGACAGGGACATTTCCCTGAAGCCGTCACCGTGTGTGGCGGTTTTTATTTGCCCTGATATGATGTTTCCGATAATCTTTGTAGGATATGTTACATAATTCTTGACTACCCCCCCCGGTATTGGGCATACTGGTATCAATGGAGGGCGTGGGTTTTATGAAAAAGACTCGTTTAGGTTTAGCCATTGTTATTTGTTTAGGTATTTTTGCCTCATCTTGTTCGCAATATAGGTTTATACCATTTTTCCCACCTGAAGATGATACAACACCGTATGATGTAGGTTCTTCTGAGGATCTTGAATCAATGCTTGAAACAACTGGAAATGCTCGTCTTACATCAGATATTGATATAACAAGTCCTATGAATCTGGAAGCAGGAAGGTCATATAATATCGATCTGAATGGAAATAAGATTGCATTTGATGTGGGCGGATCTATGGCAATTGGCAATGGAGTAAGTTTATCAATTTCAGATGGAGATGTTGAAGCTTCCTATCCATCTAAGAAAAATGATTCTTATGGTTCTTATGGCTGTATCGGTATTCAAGAGAATGGTACATTGGAATTGACCAATGTTGATTTGGTCGCTGATTCAAGTGCGATTGCAATTGGTTCTGAAGATAAAACTCCATCAGGGGCTACATTGAAAATCAATAATTCAACTATAAGGGCAAATGGCGTATACACAATTGCAACAAATGCTAAAAAATACGATTCTGATGCATTTGCCTCAATTAATATAGAAATTATTGATTCTGAGCTTATTGCAACAGGAAAAGATGATAATGATAGTTGTGGATTACTGATTAATGTACCTGGTAATCTTACTATCAGAAACTCAAAAATCACGGGTGACCGGCAGGGACTGGTTGTCAGAGGCGGTAATGCTAAAATTATCAACAGCACTATTTCAACAACGGGAAAATATACAGGATCCGCTTATCATTTTGATGGTCAATGGGGCTCCGGGAATGAAGTTCCTTTTGCAGCTCTTGTTGCTGGAAACAGGGGTGGGTCTGATTATGCATATAATACGTCTTGTACGGTTGAGAACTCCGTTCTGACTATTGAGGAAGGAGCTAATACCAAAGCGCAAACAGTATATATATCCAGCAATGGCAACAATACAGCATCGATCTCTTTTGATGCAGCTTGTGATCCTGCATATGCAAAAACTATAAAAGATGGTTCTTATTGGGGTGTGAATACATATCTCAATGGAGAGCAACTTTCTGAGAAAAATACGTGATAGGGAAGTTTATCTTTAACAATAATCAGAATGCGATGCCCGAGGAAGATTTCTTCGGGCATTTGTATTGAAGGCAGTGACTTTGTTAAGGCATGACCAAGGGCAAAGATTATATATAGTTTCTGTGTTTTCTGTCCTAAATAATGCTTCAGAAATGCATGATGACAGTATAGAGAGAACCCCGGATAGGTAGTTCTGCATTGACAGCTACGGCGCTTTGGGGCAATATCAGAATATTAAGTCAGAGAGGAGGAATGAATATATGGCAACATTATTGATTTCTCTCCTATGTTTATGCTTAGGTATTGCAATTGGCGTTGTTGCCCGTTGGATATATGCCAAGTCAAAGCTGACTTCGGCAGAACAGAAAGCTCAGAGGATTTCGGATGAGGCTGTCTCAAAGGCAGAGGCTCAGTCCAGGGAAATCCTCCTTGAAACCCGTGATAAGCTTCTGAAAGAACAGCAGCAGCAGGAGCGGGAAGCTAGAGAGAGACGATTTGAGCTGCAGAAATCCGAGAGGAGGCTTCTGCAGAAAGAGGAAAATCTTGATCATAGGCAGGAAGAGCTTGAAAAGATAAAGCAGCAGCTTGGAGAGAGAGATGAAGCCCTCGGCAGAAAAGAGAAAGAAGCTGAGGAGACGATGGAGAATCTGCGTTCGGAGCTTGAGCGTGTTGCATCGATGACCCGTGAGGAAGCAAAGAATCTCATCATCGAGGAGATGAAGAGGGATGCTGAGCATGATGGACAGGTCTATGTCAACAAAATCGAGCAGGAGGCTCAGATTCAGGCCGATAAGGTTGCACGTGATATCATCGTGACATCAATCCAGCGTCTTGCCACTGAGGTTTCCGGAGAGACTACTACCGCTTCTGTATCGCTTCCAAGCGATGAGATGAAGGGAAGGATCATTGGGCGTGAGGGTAGGAATATCCGCACCTTGGAGACGCTTACTGGTGTTGATATCATCATCGATGATACTCCTGAGGCTGTTGTTATCTCCTGTTTCGATCCTGTCAGGAAGGAGATTGCAAGGGTTGCTCTTGAGCGCCTTGTCCAGGACGGACGTATCCATCCAGCCCGCATCGAAGAGGTTGTCAACAAAGTCTCTAAGGAAGTTGGCCGCGTAATTGTCGATGAGGGTGAGAAGGTAGTGTTCGATCTTGGTATCCATAACATGGGACCAGAGATGATACGTGCACTTGGCCGTCTTCATTTCAGGACAAGCTATGGGCAGAATGTGCTTCTGCACTCAAAGGAAGTCGCAATACTTGCTGGCATGATTGCCTCGGAAGTCGGTGCGGATCCTGAGATTGCGAAGCGTGGTGGTCTTCTTCATGATATCGGAAAGGGAGCTGAGACAGAGAGTGAAGCCAATCATGCAGAGATTGGAGGAGAGCTCGTCAAGCGCCTGGGAGAGGATCCAAGGGTTATCAACTGCGTTCTTGCGCACCACAATGATGTCGAGCCGAGCTGCATAGAGTCTGTTATCGTACAGGTCGCGGATGCAATCTCTGCAGCACGTCCTGGTGCAAGACGCGAGAGCCTCGATAACTACATCAAGCGCCTTGAGTCCCTTGAGGGAATCGCAAAGAGCTTCGATGGTGTCGATAACGCTTTCGCTATCCAGGCAGGTAGAGAGCTCAGGATCATGGTGAATAGTGAGAAGATCGGAGATGATCAGGCCAGGACAATCGCAAAGGGCATAGCTGAGAGAATCGAGGCTGAGCTGAGGTATCCAGGCAAGATCAAGGTCACGATCATAAGAGAGACCAGATTCACAGAGTATGCGAGGTAATTTGTGAAGAGTGATACGGTACGTGTTCTGATGATAGGAGATGTCTCAGGCAAAGCCGGAATGGGAGCCCTTTTCCTGGGGCTCTCTTCATTTGTCAGGGAGCATAAGATAGATATCGTTATTGCCAATGGCGAGAATGCCGCTGGCGGATTCGGCATAACCTCGGAGGATTATAGATCTTTCAAGGGAATGGGCATCGATGTCATAACAAGCGGGAACCATATCTGGCAGAAGGATGATATCATCCCGGTTCTTGATTCAGCAGAGGATATCCTGCGTCCTATAAACTATCCAGAGCCATGCCATGGCAAGGGTTATACAATCAGGAAGAAAGGTTCTCTCTCGTTTGCTGTCATAAATGCCCAGGGGCGTATGATGATGGCTCCGATCGATGATCCTATGAAGCGCATTCAGGAAGCTCTTAGGAATATCCCGAAGGAGACCAGGCTCATCTTCGTCGATTTCCATGCAGAGAGCACAGAGGAGAAGGAAGCAGCAGCATTCTATTTCGATGGCAAGGTGACAGCATTGGTCGGAACGCATACACATGTGCAGACTGCTGATGAGAAGATACTCCCGGGCGGGACTGCCTATATCTCAGACCTTGGCCTTACCGGAGTGCTTGATGCTGTTATCGGTTCCGATCCCGCAAAATCGATTGAGCGGCAGATGACGCAGCTTCCGATGAAGAGCGAGGTCTCCGATGGCAAGGGCAATATCCAGGGGGTTATAATCACAGCCGACGCCTCTACAGGCAAGGCAGTATCAATCGAGCGTTTCACCCTCTGAATCCAGAAGCGTTCCATCAATCATTATCCGGATATGCTTTGCATCGGTATTCGCCTTTATAGTGAGAGCTATCTCCTCGAAAGCTTCCTCTGGAGCATCCGAGAGCTCTTCGGAGAAATCCGCAAAGGCATATCCATCCTTTATTGAGATCCCGATGAGCCTTGTCCCATCGGGTATATATGAGACCAACCCGTCTGCAAGATCCTCTGCAGTCTCATCGAGAAGCAGAGCTTCCATTGACAGATGAAGACTGTCGCTCATGATAGGGCATCTGATTGTCCGTTCCGTCATCACAGGTCCTGATACAGAATGAAGGCAGATTGGGAATGTCTCTGTCCTATCCTTTTCCTCAAGGTACATTGCAATATGCCTATCCAGCTCAAGCGATGCTGCTGTAGAGCTGAATCTGAGCAGGATGGATGCGGTAGCCGCTGCAATGAAGATCACTATAAGTGTGACTGCAATGGCTGTGTATCGTATATGGCCCCTTCTTGCGGACATGCTGGTATTCTACATTCATGCCGGTCCATCATCAAGGCGTTGCGCTTCCATGCTTTGACAGATGGTAAAGGCGGGGGTAGAATCATCCCATGGTCCAGAAGACAGGCATAGGGGTATCGCCAGGGGCAGTAATAGCTGAGGCTGCTGTCCTGAGGCATAGCGGATTAGGAGTGGAGCACGTCACTGTGGAGGATATCGACAGTGAGCTTGCTGTATTCTCCTCTGCCCTGAATTCCGCATTCTCATCCCTTGATGCAACACTTGTCTCATCCGAGGATGAGAAAGCCATGCTTATGACTCTCAGGGCCATGCTTTCCGATCCTGAATATACCGGGCTGATAAAGGATAACATCAAGGAAAGGAATTACAATGCCGCCTGGGCGGTTGAAGCTGCCACGGAGAAATATGCCTCGATGCTTGATAAGATGGGCGATGGGTATTTCAGTGAGCGTGCCAGCGATATCAGGGATGCGGGATACATACTGATAGAGGCAATAGCAGGCGAATCGATATCCGCATTCCACCTCACAAAGCCTTCAATCCTTGTTGCTGACTACCTTCTTCCTTCTGAGTTTCTCAGACTCGACAGGAAATTCCTTAGAGGCCTTTGTCTTGATGGAGGCGGCAAGACAAGCCACATTGCGATTCTCTCCCGTTCTGCTGATATCCCGGCAGTCTTTGCTCTTGGGGATTTCTCCATCTATGCGGAGAACGGCATGACGATAGCCATGGACGGCAAATATGGTACTGCCATCCTTGATCCTCAGAAGAAGGTCCTTTCAGAATATAGAAAGCGCTGTGATGCTGCAGCAAGGGCTGAGGCGGATCTCCAGAAAGGGGCAGGTCTTCCTGCCGAGACGGCAGATGGCTTCAGAATCCGGCTTATGTGCAACATCGAGGGCGTAGAGGGAATCGATGGGGCAATCTCATCAGGAGCTGAAGGCATAGGGCTTTTCCGTACCGAGTTCCTTGCTCTCCAGAAGGCCTATCTCGATGATGGGGATAAGATGTTCCATGTCTATCAGGAAGCCGTGGAGAGAATGAGTGAATACGGCCCCATCACATTCCGCACATACGATATAGGTGGTGACAAAGTTCTGGAAGGAATGGGTATAAATGAGGATAACCCGATACTCGGATGGAGAGCTGTTCGATTCTGCATGGAGAATAAGGAGCTTTTCCGCAGCCAGCTTGTATCAATACTCAGGGCTTCAGCGATATCCCCATCGGTAAGGATAATGTTCCCGATGATTTCCGGCTCCGAGGAGCTGCGTGAGGTCCTTGCATTCCTTGAAGAGGTAAAGGCGGAGTGCAGGGAGAAGGGCATACCATTCGATGAGAATATGAAGATCGGAACGATGATCGAGGTGCCTTCTGCCGCCATCACTGCTGATATCCTGGCAGACTATGTCGATTTCATGTCGATCGGTACCAATGACCTCATCCAGTACACCATCGCTGTTGATAGAGGCAATGAGAAGATATCATACCTTTACAGGCCGCTGCATCCTGCAGTACTCAGGCTGATCAAGCACGTTGTCGATTCAGCCAAGGCAAAGGGCATACAGGTATCGATGTGCGGTGAGATGGCAGGTGAGACTGAGTACCTTCCGATTCTCGTCGGTATGGGCTTCGATGAGCTCTCGATGTCCGCCCATTCCATCCTTGAGGCAAGACGCAGGATAAGGCTTCTCGACAAGGGCAGTTGCACCCGCTTTGTAAATCATGTACTCTCACTTCCGGATGCGGTATCAGTAGAGGCCGCATTGAAGGAATTCACTGAGCAATATGGAAAAGCTTGATATCAGAAATAAAGCAGATATAGATAGTACGCTCCCTCTTATCTCCATCATCGGACGCCCGAATGTAGGTAAGTCTACGCTGTTCAACAGGCTTATCGGGAAGCGGAGGGCCATCACAGATCCGACTCCGGGAGTCACTCGCGATCCGATTCCTGAGAGATGGCTGCTGTCTAACAACCCTGTTACGCTTGTTGACTCCGGCGGTGTAAAGCTGGATAAGGAAGGGCTCGATTTTGAGGTGAGCGATAAGTCGCTCTCCCTTCTTGGAATCAGCGATGCGATCATATTCCTTATGGACTGCATGGATGTGACGAGAGAGGATCAGATGCTGATCGATACGCTCCGTCCCTATGCCGATAAAGTCGTGCTGGTCGTGAACAAGGTCGATGATATATCCCGTGATGACCTTGTCTGGAACTTCTTCTCATATGGATACCAGCGTGTTGTGGGTATATCTGCAGCCCATGGACTTGGAATAGAGGAGCTTGAGGATACGCTTCTCGGCATGCTCGACCTTGAGCCGGTTGAGGAGATTCCCGAAGAGCCTGAGTCGATAAAGCTTGCGATACTCGGAAAGCCGAATACGGGAAAGAGCACGCTGATGAATCTTCTTACAGGGCGTGAGATATCAATCGTATCCCCGATTGCCGGAACGAC
>CASEGX010000082.1 GCA_949287505.1 uncultured Spirochaetales bacterium
CACTGCTGGATTCCCTGAGGATGGGAATAGACCTTCTTGATATCCTCCATCTTCGTTCCTGGAACAACAATGAGGTTATGCATTACCCTCACCTGCTGCTCACCGATTACAGTAAGTTCCGGATGCATTGCAAGCAGGTCGAGCGTGTCATAGACAGTTCCACCGAGTGTATTCTCTACAGGAAGCACTCCGTACTTTGCCTTTCCAGACGAGACCGCTTCAAAGGCATCCGAGAATGAATGGCATGGAAGAAGGGAAACATCCTCATCGAAGGACCTTCTTGCAGCAAGCTCAGAGAATGCGCCTCTCACGCCCTGGAACGCAACTGTCACAGAAGACATATCTACGCTCTTCTTCTCCTCTTCCTGCGTTTTCATATTCTCCGGAAGCACGCGTGGTATCTTCTCAAGGCTCTTTCCAACAACTGGGCAAAGTGCCTGGATATCATGGACAAGCTTCTTGAACTGAGAAGGATAGAGTGACTGAGGACCATCTGAAAGAGCTTTCTCCGGTGCATTATGCACTTCCACAATGACACCAGAAGCCCCAGAAGCTATGATCGCAAGACTCATAGGAGCAACCATGTCCCTGATACCTGTAGCATGCGATGGATCTCCTATGACAGGAAGATGGGTCAGTTTCTGGACAACAGGGATTGCTGAGCAGTCAAGAGTATTTCTTGTAGCTTTTTCGAATGTCCTTATACCTCTCTCACAGAGAACGACCTGATCTGTCCCTGATGCCATAAGATATTCAGCAGCCATCAGCCACTCTTCAATCGTTGCAGAGAGACCTCTCTTGAGAAGAACAGGCATGCCTGTCTTCCCGACTTCCTTAAGAAGCTCGAAGTTCTGCATGTTTCTGGCTCCGATCTGGAACATATCCACATAGCCTGCCATCATGCTCACATCCGAAGGAGATACGACTTCTGTCGTTATTGGCATGTCAAAGGCATCGCCAGCTTTTCTCAGAAGCTTGAGACCTTCTTCCCCAAGCCCCTGGAAAGCATAAGGGCTTGTTCTGGGCTTGAAAGCACCACCGCGGAGCATGACAGCACCGGCTTCGCGCACGGACTCGGCAATGGTCATGATCTGATCATAGTTCTCCACGGCACAGGGACCTGCAATAACTGCAATCCTGTTTCCACCGATCTTCACCTTGCCCACCTGAACGATGGTATCTTCCTTCTTCATCTCCCTGGAAGCCAGCTTGTATGGCTTTGAGATGGGGACCACGGAACTGACTCCAGGCATCAGCTCAACGGTACGCGGATCGATAGAGACCTTGCCAACGGCTCCTAAAACCGTATCCTGCTGTCCTACAATCTCCTTTACAAGAAAACCCTTCTCGGAAAGAAAGGCTCTTACTTTATCTTTTTCCTGGGGTGTAATACCCTGCTTAAGGATGACAATCATACGGAGAACGCTAGCTTTTCCAGATGATTTGGTCAATGTTAGTGCAAATGCTTGATGAAAAATATGTTGATGAGATCTTCAATTCGTTCAGCCGGGAACTGGAAAAACTGGGTTCCCCCCTTCCTTCTGTCAGCCTGATAGCAGAAGAGGACAACTCACCTTATCGCGTTCTTGTCTCCACCCTGATAAGCCTCAGGACAAAGGATGCCGTGACAATGGAAGCATCAAAACGCCTTTTTGAAATAGCCCCGGACATCAATGCACTGGCTTTGCTTGACAGTGACAAAATAGCAGAGACGATCAGACCGGCAGGATTCTATAAGAGGAAGGGAGAGAACCTTAAGAAAATCGCATCCATCATCATTGAGAAATACAATGCTGTCATTCCCGATGACCTAGAAACACTTCTGTCTCTTCCTGGCGTGGGAATAAAGACTGCATCTCTTGTTCTCAATCTTGGGTACGGGAAAGCCGCACTCTGTGTGGACTGCCATGTACACGAAATAGCAAACAGACTGGGATGGGTCAGGACAAAAAGCGCAGAGGAAACCGAGAAAGAGCTCAGAAAGATACTGCCCGTACGTTTCTGGATACCTCTCAATGAGCTTTTTGTACGATACGGGCAGGAAGTATGCACTCCTGTATCCCCTTTCTGTTCAAGATGTCCTGAAAACGGGAGATGCAGGAAAATAGGGGTTCAGCGTCAGCGCTGATTATTTATTTCCAAGCTTACGCACTGCAGGTGATGCCACGCGGTAGATGCAGTACAGAATAAGCAGGTGGTAGATCAGATCCTCAAGCCACAGGAACCATTCATCTCCGTTAAGACCACCAAGACCATAGATGAAATCCTCAAGGACGATGAAGATGATCCAGGCAACCAGAACGATAAGCGTTGATACCTTTGTAAAGGATGCTTTGATTCCGCCAACAAAAGAAGGAACGATCAAGAGAAGACCTGCAACAAGAAGAACGACACCTACGATGATATCAAAAGTCTGATCAAGCTCATCATAAATGGCATTGCCGCCGAAATCTGCTATTCCCTCGATTCCGATAACCACAAAAAGAATACCTACAAGTATTTTGAGGATGAAATCCCCGTTAACCTTAGCTGTCGCCATATTAACACCTCCATATGCCAATCATGCGCGTATATATTTTACAACTTTCTCCCTTTTTGTTTGCAATAGCATCCGATATATTCATTAAGGAGGAAAATAAATGAAGATTGTTTTCATAATAGGTTCTCTGAGAAAAAACTCATTCAACAGGGCGCTCTCTGAAAAAGCCGCAGCCATTATAGGGCAAAGAGCAGAAGTGACTGTCCTGGACTATTCTGCTGTTCCTTTCTTCTCGCAGGATATAGAATTCCCAGCTCCTTCCGCTGTCACCGATGTAAGAGAGAAGATAATGGATGCAGATGGTATATGGATATTCACACCGGAATACAATTTCTCCATCCCAGGCTCTCTCAAGAATCTCCTTGACTGGCTCTCCAGACCGCTTGTAAAGGATGACAAAGAGAGAATCTCAGCATTGACAGGAAAGAAAACAACATTCTCCGGAGCGGGAGGGAAGATGGCAACGAGAAATGTAAGGAAAGCTCTCAGCGATTTCGCTGTCTTCATGAAAATGCAGCACATGGATGCCGAGGAGACTGGAATAAGCCTCACTCCAGAGGAGTTCGGTACAGATGTTCTCAATCTCTCGGAAGAAAATGAGAAGAGACTTGAAACACAGGCTGAGAAATTCCTGGAATTCCTGAAAGTATGATCCGCCTTGCCGTATTTCTAGGTAATCCTGGAAAGGATTATAAAAACACCAGACATAATGCAGGCTTTCTCCTCGCAGACAGCCTCTATCCCGACGTGTCATGGAAAGTGAAATTCCATTCCGCCTTCTATGATGATGGCAGCAGAAAGATCCTCAAACCGATGACCATGATGAATCTTTCGGGAACTGCAGTATCAGAAGCTGCTTCCTTTTACAAGCTGAAAGCAGATGAGATCCTCATTGTCCACGATGACCTTGAACTGCCTCTTGGAAAAGCAAAGCTTCAGAAAGGAGGCGGACTTCAGGGGCACAACGGCCTGAGAAGCATAAAGGAAAGGCTTGGAAGTGACGGCTTCTACAGACTCAGAATAGGAATAGGACGGCCAGAACACGGCTCCGTCAGACTTTTCGTGACGACACCGTTCACAAAAGATGAGAGCATAATACTCTCATCGCTTTTTCAGGAATTGAAAACACTGATGAGCACTCTGGACAATCCTTCTCCTAAAGAAGTCTCTGTCTGCTGAATTCTCTTCCCCCAATCTGCACCATTCTTCATCAATGAAAAAGAAGAAATCCTCAATTCACGCTTAAAAGAGGCCATTTTCTATGATAGGATAGTCTGTACGAAAGAGGGAAGGAATGGAAAAAAGGGATTTAAGGATTCCCCTGCTCACAAGGGAAAGAATAAAGATAAACGGATCGGTGTTTCCTACCGATGAAAGCATAGATCTTCTGTACCGAGAGGCTTCACTCCTTGCTTACAGATATAATTCCGAACTCAAGAAAAACGGTGCAGAGAGCGGTTTTGTCTCACCGGGAAAACTCCATGCCTCTGCTGTTCTTCATCTTATTTATCAGATAGTCCTTTCAGCAAGAATGGATGACGGCCAGAATGATTTCTTCACAAGAAGAATCGCGACTGTCGCTTCCAACGATGAGTTATCGAATGCTCTTGGTTTCTATGCAAGAACATTCCCGTCCCCCGCCCTTGAAGACAAGAAACCGGATGCCGCTAAGAGGATGACAGAAGACATGAGAGGCTTCTTCATACATCAGGTTCTGATGATGAATCCTGCCCTTTTGGCAGCCTCAAAACCTTTTGTCTCCCCAGATCAGATTATCTATCCACCTGAGTGCAAGGCTCTTTCAAGCATCCTTTCCTCATATGTGAAGGATGATCTCAGAAACGGAGAGCCAAACACTGATGACATTTTCACGATGCTGCAGCTTCCTGCACGTCTATATCCGAATTCCCTGGAAGAGCAGATAAAATACATCCTGCGTGAATGGAGCGCATTCCTGCCTGCAGATCTTATCAGTCTCCTGAAGACATCTCTCGATTACATTCATGAAGAGGAGAAGGACAGAGGCGGTGTCGGCGGAGGCGGTGGCCCTACACAGGTCATCGATTACTCTGAGAGCGAACTGAATGAATACGAGGCATTCTCAGATGATTCCAACTGGATGCCTCGTGTTGTGATGATGGCCAAGTGCACGCTTGTCTGGCTTGACCAGCTTTCAAAACAGTACAAGAGATCAATCACCCGCCTTGATCAGATTCCGGACGAGGAACTTGACCTCTTAAGAGACAGGGGCTTCACAGCCCTCTGGCTTATCGGGCTTTGGGAAAGGTCGGAGGCTTCAAAGAGAATAAAGAATCTCTGCGGGAACCCGGATGCAGAAGCCTCTGCCTACTCACTGAAAGATTATGAGATCTCACCTGCAATAGGAGGATGGGGTGCTCTCGACAACCTCCGGCAGCGCTGCAAGGCCAGAGGAATAAGACTTGCCTCGGATATGGTTCCGAACCATACCGGAATAGATGGCAACTGGGTTTATGAGCATCCGGATTACTTTGTCCAGCAGGACTGGCCGCCATATCCTTCATACACATACAATGGTCCCGATCTCTCCACTAACCCGGATTATGAAATAAAGATTGAGGATCATTACTATGACAGGACAGATGCTGCTGTGACATTCATGCTCAGGGACAGGAGAAATGGTCAGACAAGATACATCTTCCATGGAAATGATGGAACATCGATGCCCTGGAATGACACTGCACAGCTCGATTACCTCAATCCAGTGACAAGAGAAGCTGTCATTCAGAAAATCCTTCATGTGGCACGGAATTTCCCGATCATACGTTTCGATGCAGCCATGACGCTTGCAAAGCGCCATATACAGCGCCTGTGGTATCCAAAGCCGGGGTATGGCGGTGATATCGCAGGAAGAGCCAGGTATGCAATGAGCGATGAGGAATTCAACCGCCGCATTCCCCAGGAATTCTGGAGAGAGGTCGTGGACCGTGTCGCACAGGAAGTACCTGATACACTTCTCCTTGCAGAGGCATTCTGGATGATGGAAGGTTATTTCGTCAGAACGCTTGGCATGCACAGAGTCTACAACTCAGCATTCATGAACATGCTGAAGAATCAGGAAAACCAGAAATACCGGCTTGGTATCAAGAACACGCTTGTATTTGAACCTGAGATTCTCAAGCGCTACGTCAACTTCATGAACAATCCCGACGAGGAGACTGCCATAGCCCAGTTCGGAGATG
>CASEGX010000083.1 GCA_949287505.1 uncultured Spirochaetales bacterium
AAAATGCGGAATAAGAGAGACAGACTCCTCTGTCGCTACTGCGATACGTACCATCGTAGTTCTTATATTCTCATGGATCATGGCTATGCTGAGCACGCCTCTTTCAGCTATCTGGTCAATAAGTCTCAGGACATGGATTTTCCTCATACTTTCAGGCATTGCTACTGGAGCTTCTTGGCTCTGCTACTTTCATGCACTGCAGAAAGGGGATGTGAACAAAGTAGTACCTATCGACAAGTCCAGCACTCCCCTCACGATGCTTCTTGCCATGATATTCCTTGGAGAGAGAACTGGCACATCCGGGATACTTGCAATGGTCCTTATAGGAATCGGGACTCTTCTGATGATTGAGAAAAAGGAAAACACAGACATAAAAGAAGAAAGCCATTCCTGGATTGCATATGCATTGCTATCTGCACTCTTTGCAAGCCTGACATCGATTCTTGGGAAAATAGGCATTGAGAATATAGACTCGAATCTTGGCACGGCGATACGTACAATCATAGTCCTCCTGATGTCATGGATTGTTGTCTTTGCCACAGGCAAGAAGGACAAACTCAAGGGAATACACAAGAAGGAACTTTTCTTCATTGTAGTCTCCGGGTTCGCAACAGGATCATCATGGCTATGCTATTACAGGGCATTGCAGGAAGGGCCGGCAAGTGTTGTCATTCCGATAGATAAACTCAGCATAATCGTTACAATCATATTCTCACGCATAGTCTTCAGAGAACACCTTTCGCGGAAAGCTTTAATTGGGCTTTTTGCTATCATTGCAGGAACACTGTTAATCGCACTGCCAGTATTATGGTGAAGCAAGCCAGAGTAGCCTCTTATGGCAGGAAAGCAAGGAATCACAGAAAAAGCGATAGGAAAAATAATATTTATTTTGCAATTCACACATCCTAAACACTTTATTCATATTAAAAACAGCGCTAGAGTCATGTCTTATGAATACTCTTGTAATTGTTCTGATTACCGCAGTATGTCTTGTAGCAGCTTATATGCTCTACGGACGCTGGCTGGCAAAGAAGTGGGGAATCGATCCAAAGGCAAAGACTCCCGCAGTTATCCATAATGATGGGCAGGACTACGTGCCCACAGATGGTTGGACGGTATTCGCCCATCAGTTCTCATCAATCACAGGCGCAGGTCCTGTCACAGGTGCTATTCAGGCAGCTGTTTTTGGATGGGTTCCAGTCCTCCTATGGATTGTGATCGGAGGCATCTTCTTTGGTGCTGTCACAGATTTCGGTGCACTCTATGCAAGTGTCAAAAATGATGGAAAATCAATGGGACTTCTCATTGAGAAATACATCGGGAAAACAGGAAGAAAGCTTTTTCTAGGTTTCTGCTGGCTGTTCTGCCTTATCGTAATTGCCGCTTTTGCTGACATGGTTGCAGATACATTCAATGCATTTACTGTCGTAGATGGTGCAGAGACTCTCGTAGAAAGCGCTAATGTAAATGGTGCAGCTGGCAGCATATCGATCTTCTTCATCATATTCGCAATCGTCGTCGGTCTTATCCAGCGCAAGGCAAAGCTTACAGGATGGAAGGAAGTCGTGCTCGGCCTTGTATTCACCATCCTTTCATTTGTATGCGGAATGAACATGCCTATTCTCTGGGATAAGCAGGCTTGGGTTCTCTTTGCATTCGCATTCATCTTCGTTGCCGCTGTTCTTCCGATGTGGCTTCTCATGCAGCCAAGGGATTATATGTCCACCTTCATGTTCATCGGCATGATCGCAGGAGCTGTTCTCGGTCTTGTATTCGCTCATCCTACGATGAACCTTCAGCCATTTACTGGATTCACGAATCCGCAGCTTGGGACACTCTTCCCTATCCTTTTCGTAACAGTCGCATGCGGAGCGGTGTCCGGATTCCACAGCCTTGTTTCCTCTGGAACCTCATCCAAGACAATCTCAAATGAAAAGGACATGCTTAAAGTCGGCTATGGTGCCATGATACTTGAAAGCCTTCTGGCAACAATCGCGCTCTGTGTTGCAGGTGCTGCGGCTGCGGCAGATGGAACGGCTGCAGTGGGAACACCATTCCAGATCTTCTCATCCGGTGTTGCAGGATTCCTGGAAATGTTCGGAATACCTGTCTATGTAGCACAGAGCTTCATGACAATGTGTGTATCAGCACTGGCATTCACGACCCTTGATTCTGTTGCAAGAATCGGCCGTATGTCATTCCAGGAGCTTTTCAGCGTTGACGATATGGATAAAGCTGCAGGATGGAGAAAGGTTCTCTGCAACAAATATGTATCAACACTCATCACGCTTGTCTTTGGCTACATACTCACTCAGGTAGGATACTCCAACATATGGCCGCTGTTCGGAAGTGCAAACCAGCTTCTCAGCGCACTGGTGCTCATCACGCTGTGTGTATTCCTGAAAGTCACAGGCAGAGAGCTGAGAACGCTTATTCCGCCATTCGTGATCATGCTGATCGTGACATTCTCGGCACTCATCCAGCGCTTCATTGCACTTGTAAAGGCATTTGCAGCTGGAACAGGCGTGTTCATGGTAGAAGGTCTTCAGCTCATCGTCGCAGTTCTTCTTGTGATCCTTGGCATAACTATCGTTGTGACATCAGGAAAGGAGCTCATAAGAAAGAAGGCTGGAGAAAACATCTGATTTCAAAAAGGAGGCTCCCCTGCGGGAGCTTCCACATTTCATCATTGGCTGTTACAAAGAAACAACAAATCCATTTATCCATGACCCGGTCCCGTACAGGATAAGTTATTTGCTGCAGCCTCAGCATCTTTTAAGAAAATCTATAAAGCTTCTTGTGACTGTGGAAAAGAGCTGATTCTTCTTCCAGCACACAGCACTTCCTGTCATCAGAGGCGGAAGCATCGGGACAAACTTCAGACCTTCATAACTTGAGAAGAGATCAAAACAGATACCTGTTCCAAGACCATTCTGAACCATGACCGCCACATTCCTCCCGAGATTGTACCTGGCGGCTATATCGAGATCCTGAAAGGATGCACCGAACCAGCCTTCAAGGATGTACCTGACTTCAGACCTGACAGGCAGGATGAGAGGCCTGCTTTTCACATCATCAGGATAGACAAACTCCTTCTTTGCAAGTGAATCATCTTCCCTTACGAGGGCACCCCATCTTTCCTTACCTTGAAGATGCAATGTCTCAAAGCGGGATGTATCCACCGGTTCCGTGACAAGCCCGAGCTCGAACACACCCTTCTCTATATTCTCCTTAATGCCATCAGCATTAGTCGTGAAGATATTGTAGCTTACGCCTTTATGGATATCCCTGAACTCTGCCATCTTCCTGGCAAGGATATCCATGCTGTGCGTCTCCGTGCATCCTATAGTGATCTCTCCTACGATATTCTTGTTCTTATTTCCAATTGCATCTGCAGTATTCTCAGCAAGAGAAAGAATCTCCTCTGCACGGCGTTTGAGAAAGAGTCCATCTTCCGTAAGCTTGATGCAGTATTTGCTCCTCTTGAAGAGCTTTGTACCAAGCTCGTCCTCAAGCTGCATGATCTGACGGGAGAGTGTCGGTTGCGTGACATGGAGTATATCTGCTGCCCTTGTGATGTTCTCTTCCTCTGCGATTGTAAGGAAATATCTTAGTACTCTGAGTTCCATAGACAGAATACTATCATACTAGAAATTACTTTAAAGCATTTTTAATCATGAAAAAGAAGCATTAGACATAACAATCCTGCAGATTTAGATTGTACCAGTAGATTGAAAAATCATGGAGGCAATATATGGTCAAGCAGACAGCAGGGCGCGATGCACTGACAGGATTCGCGGATGAGTTTGCCCATCTCAATGATGACATCCTCTTCGGAGAAGTATGGTCAAGAGAGGATAAACTGTCACTCAAGATGAGATCGATACTCACAGTAACGGTTCTTGTATCGAAAGGACTTATAGATTCTTCTTTCCAGTATCATATGCAGACTGCGAAGAAGAACGGAGTTACGAAGGCTGAGATGGGAGAGATCCTCACACATGTCGCATTCTATGCAGGATGGCCCAATGCATGGGCTGCTTTCCGCGTTGCTCTTGAGGTCTATAAGGATGATGATGGAAAGGATGGTGGTATGTTCGGCCTTGGAGAGCCGAATGATGCATATGCCCAGTACTTCATCGGTAAATCGTATCTCAAGCCTCTAACTGATCCGAAAGAGACTATATTCATGGCCAATGTAACATTCGAACCTGGATGCCGCAACAACTGGCATATACACCACGCAGACAAAGGTGGCGGGCAGATACTTCTCTGCACATCGGGCCGTGGATGGTATCAGGAGGAAGGAAAGGAAGCTATTGAACTTCATCCGGGTGATGTCATCACGATTCCCAGGGAAGTGAAGCACTGGCATGGGGCTGCTGCTGACAGCTGGTTCAGTCATATCGCCATAGAAGTCCCAGGAGAAAACACAGGAAACGAATGGTGTGAACCTGTTACGGATGCAGACTACAGCAGATTAAACAAATCAAAATATTGATCATCTTAAATTACTGTTAACCATCATTACCCCTTTCACTGGACTGAAATGGGGTAATGTCTGATGTATTTTGATTTAGGAACACTCTTTATGATTTCAGGAGAGGAGCTCTTCCCTTTTCCACATTCTGTCTTCTCTTATTGCCCCAGGAACATGAAATACTCAGATTCTGACAAGGAAGAGAACTTCATACTCATCAAGGTCCAGTCCGAGACCCGGTTCAAAGATGCGGGAAGTGGATACATCCCTGTACTCACCTGTGAAGAAATCGAAGACTGCATGCTGCTTACGTCCAGAGAAATTGAAAACTGACAGCAGCGTACCATCTTCGCATGTACGCTTCAGCGCGAATACAGAATCATTATGAGCATGCCATGTGACAACCTCGGCGTCGGGCGAGAACATCGGATAACGCTCTCTTAAAGCACGAAGACTGAGAAGTATCGAGGACAAGCGATAGGGAATGCTCCTGCTGTTCTGAAGAGCCTCCGCTTTTCTCCAGTCGAACCTGGAACGGTGAACATACCGTGAATCATCTCTCTTTCCTTCCTGAAGCTTGTAAGAATAATCATTGAGCTGCCCAATCTCATCCCCGCTGTTGATAAGAGGAAAACCCTTCATCGCATAAACAACGGAATAAAGAAGCTTGAAACGCTTTATCGCCAACTCTATCTCTCTATCATTCCTGTTCTGTATCGCAGCTTCCAGTCCGCAGAGAGACAATGTTGTTCCACAGCTTCTCGCATCCTGTGTAGCACTGTCATAGTTATAAAGCTCACCTCGGGCATATGATCCGGGGAACTCACCATCATAGAATCTGTACTGATATATCTTATGGAGTAACGGATCTATTCCAATCTCCCGTTCCTTATCCTCATCGAATCCCCACCCTATATCATCATGACAGCGGATATAGTTCACAAAATAGCAATTGGACGGAAGGGAAAGGAAATTCTCTGTCTGGGAATAAAGAAGGCGCGTGTCTTCGGATGACAATGCTCCCCAGATATTGACCATGATTGAAACAGCATATAGAAGATGGCACTCAGGAGATTCCTCCGTACCGAAATATGCGGCAAGCTCCTTTGGAGCCATCACAACTTCCCCTTTCAGTATGACAGAAGGTGCCACTGTCTCAAGGACAAGGCGAAGCAGTCTGACAATCTTATGCACCTCAGGAAGGTTTCGGCAGTTTGTCCCCTTCTCCTTCCAGATATACGGCACGGCATCGAGGCGGAACACTTCAACTCCGAGGTTCGCCCACATCATCGCAGCGTCCGCGATATCATTGAAAACATCCGCATTGTGATAATTTATATCCCACTGATACGGATAGAATGATGACATCACCCACTCTCCCATTTCTGGAGAGTAAATGAAATTGCCTGGAGCCGTTGATGGGAAAACCTCTGGAACGGTCTTTTCATACTCATCAGGTTCCGTCCTATCCTCAAAGCAGTAATAGCGGTCCATATACTCTTTCTCGCCACGCTTGGCTCTCATGGCCCATTCATGCTCATCGGATGTATGGTTCATCACGAAATCCATACAGAGGCTTATCCCTGCTGCTCTGAGGGTATCTGCAAGCGCTTCCAGGTCTTCATTCGTTCCGAACTTAGGATCTGCGGTAAGGAAATCACTGACAGCGAAACCGCCATCGTTATCACCAAGGGGCATCTTGAGAAAAGGCATCAGATGCAGGTACGAAATTCCAGCAGCTCGGAGATAATCCATCTTTTCGATGATTCCTCTGAAACCGCCGGCAAAAAGATCTGTATACATCGTCATGCCGGTCATAGAAGCAGAACGGTACCAGAGAGGATTCCTGATTCTTTTCTCATCAAGAGAGAGCAGATCAGCTTTTCTCGAATGAAGCCTCTCCTTCATCTTGATTTCAAGCTCTTCCAGCTTGTCCCTGCCATAAAGGCTGAGATACAGGGACTCGAACTCGGCTCTCTTTTCTCTGAACCTTTTCTCAAACAAATCCATCAGTTTTCTCTTCTCCCCGCAAGCGAGATGGCAAAGGAAATCGCATTCAGAAGACTGAGTTCACTGCTCTTTCCGCTTCCTGCAAGAGCAAAGCCCGTTCCATGGTCAACGCTGGTTCTTATTATAGGAAGACCCAGAGTGATATTCACTCCTTCTATCGCTTTCCATCCATGTTTCTCACGGTCATAAACGAACCCCACTGTCTTCAGAGGAATATGCCCCTGATCATGATACATGGCAATGACTGCATCATAAAGGCCTCCAAGAGCCTCGCTGAACACTGAATCAGGAGGAATCGGACCAACTGCATCAAGCCCAAGTTCCTTTGCACTGTTGATTGCCGGAATAATCTCATCAATCTCCTCGTGTCCGAAAAGACCATGCTCTCCTGAGTGAGGATTAAGACCAGCAACTGCTATATGCGGCCTCTCTATTCCCATGCGGACAAGGGCATCATGCGTAAGGTTTATCACTTCAAGTACTCTTGCCTTCTTCACCCTGTCACATGCCTCACGGAGTGCGCAGTGAGTGGAGACATGGCTTACACGCAGATCCTTGTGCGCAAGCATCATGCAGTAGCTTTTCGTATGCGTGTAATAGGCATAGATCTCCGTATGGCCATCAAAATGGGTCTTGCCATCGGAATAGCGGCCTTCGGTCTTTTCCAGTGCGAGATTCATCGCTTCCTTATTGAGGGCATTCGTGACCGTTGCATCAGCCTTTCCTTCCATAGCAAGCTCTATGGCTTTCTTGACAGAAAGGAATGCAGCAAGGCCCGAAAGAGCATCAACCTCGCCTATTCTGAGCTTTGATATATCATCAAAAAGAGAAAGATCAAGAACATCCAGCGCGTCATCGGAGAATACAGCTTCCTCAGCTTTTTCAATACGATTGAGCCCTATCTCCGGCATCCCCGGGAAATGGCGAGCATTCTCAATTACATTGTAGTCTCCAACAACAAGAAGCCTTGCCTTGCCACGGAAGGCACCAGAGGCAAAGGCCTTTATGCAGAGTTCCGGGCCATTTCCGCTAGGATCGCCCATGGTGACAGCAATAATGGGAAGTGACATCAGCAAAGCCCCTTTGCCTTGTCTGAATCAAGGCATTTCTTAATCAGATCAACAGCTTTGGCATCAAGCTTATTGAATGGTGCCCGGCATTCACCGACTTCATATCCGAGAAGCTGGACAGCTTTCTTGACGACAGTATTAGGGTTCCCGAACTTGAAGAGCGCACGGAAATCCGCAAGGCTTTCGTTCACCTGTATAGCCTCTTCGATCCTTCCTTCTTTATAAAGGTCGTAAATCGAAGCAAGTGTCTTCGGATATACATTCGCGCAGCCTGCAATCCCACCCTTTCCACCTGCAATGAGTGTCCATATGATGAGTCTGTCATTGCCTGAGAGAATAGCGAAATCCGGATCAGCCTTCCTTCCCTCCTGGATATATGAAAGGATATTCGAGAAATCCCCGCTTGAGTCCTTTGCCCCGACTATGTTACCAAGCTTTGCAAGCCGCCCTACAGTCTCCGGGGACACTGCATTGCCTGTACGTGCCGGGATATTGTAGATGATGATCGGAAGATCTGTCGAAGCAGCGACTGTCTCGTAATATGCATAAAGTTCTTCCTGGCTGGCCTTTGCAAATGATGGTGTTATTACAGAAAGGTAATCAGCGCCAAGGCGGGCTGCCATGCGGCTTGTACGGACAGCTTCCTCTGTTGAGATTGCACCGGTTCCCGCATAGACAGGAACACGGCCGGAGACGGCATCTATCACGGAAGAGAGAACCTTCTCCTTCTCTTCATAAGAGAGGATGTAGCCTTCTCCGTTGGTTCCGAAGGCAAAGATTCCATCCACACCGGAATCTATCATGCGGTCAACCTGCTCACCTATTGCACCAAGCGCGATATTCCCATCCCCATCCATTGGAGTCACAAGAGGTACGATTATTCCTTCAGGTCTCATAATGCCTCCCTGTAGATAGCAATTGCTTCTTCAAGCGTCATCGGTCTTGGGTTGTTCACCATGAGACGCTTCACATCAAGCCCTGCCTCTGCAAGAGACGGGATATCTCCATCTGTTATGCCGAATTTGGAAAGATGAGGAATGCTGAGATTGGCAACAATCTCCTCAAGTCTCTTTATAACGGCATCCTTTTTCTCCTCTGGACTCTTTCCATCGCGTCCAAATACAGCATCGTAAACGATGGAGAATCTCTCAGTGCAGGACGGGGCATTGAATTTCATTACAGGAACGAGGAGCATTGCATTGCTAACCCCATGTGCGATGTGATAGCGTCCGCCGAGAGGATAGCTGAGAGCATGAACAGCTGTAGTGCCACTTGATGTGATGGCAACACCTGCATAGAAAGCAGCAATCAGCATATTCTCCTTTTCTTTTATTGCGTTTCTGTCCTTCACCGCCTTCTCAATCGATGGAAGGATGAGCTCAAGAGCCTTCAGCGCAAATGTATCTGAGAACGGATTTGCCTTTGTGCCCGTGAAGCATTCAATCGCATGGCAAAGCGCGTCAAGACCGGTGGATGCGGCAATTTTCTCTGGAAGATTCATGATCGTAACAGGATCCAGAATCACATAATCAGCAATCATCGCATCATTCACGATTCCGACCTTGATATCATCTTCAGGGACAAGCACTATGGCATTGCATGTAGCCTCACTTCCGGTTCCTGCTGTCGTAGGAATCATGAGTGTACGCACATGTTTTGCGGCCATTCCCGGAGTCTTGAGAAGATCCTTCACGGTGTAGGGAGCTGTGGCAAGAACACTTACAAGCTTTGCGGTATCCATCACGCTTCCGCCACCCATTGCGATGATGAAATCAGCACCGGATGAGGAGAACGAATCAACCACTGCCTCGACCACATGGTAATCCGGCTCTGGAGGGATCTCATCGAATATGGCATATGGAACATCAAGCCTCTCAATGACCTTCTTATGCAGTCCTGTCTTCTCGATACCCTTATCGACGAAGAGAGCGACCTTTGAAGGCTTCTCCTTCTCTATTATTGGCTTAATGTTATCAAGAGCATCGGAACCGGCATAGACTACTGCCGGCACTTTCAGCGCGTATTTCTCAAGCATGACGGACCTCCTCAACAATGCCTGAAGGTATCAGGATCACCATCGATTCCTGAAAAGACCTTCTCGCCTCTTATCCAAGATTCGGAAACAACGACGAACTTGATGTTCTTTCTCCGCATCGCACTGTAAGCGATGTAGATATCACCAGATGATGACTGCATCATCACAGGGTATTCATAACGGAGGTTGTTTATATCATTGAATCTTCCTGTGAAGCCCTCGCCCGGCTCAACGATTCTTCTGTAATTCCAGCTGATACCCGCGTCCTCGCTGATAGCCACCTCAACAGGGCATCTCTGATCAGGCCAGTATGTCTTCGAATTGTCATAACTGTATCCGACAGGATTATATACAACCGCGATTGCACCTGAACTGAGTTTTATCGCAGAGATACTTGAATTATTGTTCGGAAGCTCTGTCTTCTCAGGCACTGACCAGCTGTCTCCATTGTCATGGCTTACACTGCGGTAGATGAAATCAGCGCTTCTCGATCTCATGAGGGCAACAAGCGAACCGTCATCCATTTCCATGATGTTCGCATGGACCTTTCCTCTTGATGACGGGATCTCGACATCCCTCCAGGTATTTCCCTCATCATCAGAGATATGGATCACAGTTATGTCGCTACCGTTTCTCGAGTCATCATCAAAGCAGTACCAGTTGCCGAAGATATAGCGACCATTTGAAAGCACCTGGATCTTCTGGCGGCAGAACGAGCCAGGATGTGAGAACATGGTCTCGGTCGGCCCCCACGTATGTCCGCCGTCAAAACTCTTCTTTCTTCTGATCTCAGCAGTATACTGATAATTGAAGAACGGCATATCCTCCGGCGTCCTGGCCTTCTGAGCCGTATACATGAGCCATATCTCGTTATCGCTCTTCTGGAAAAGCGAAGGATTCTGTTCGCTTCTTGTCGGATCGTCGGAGACCATCACAGGATCTGTCCATCTGTCACTTCCCTTATCAAGGCGCGAAAGCACGATACTTATATCGCTGTTGCCTTCATCGCTGCCCGCGAACCATACGGCGAGGATGTCTCCAGAAGGCGTCTCCAGAAGATCTGCAGCATGGCAGGACTGGAATGGTGCATTAGGAATGAGCGCCTCCACAGTGTCCAGCCGTGGATTGTGATAAAGCTTTCCATCCGGCGTAAGCGCATTGAGTTCTATTGTCTTTCTCTCCATTTTTTTTCTCCTTTATCAGCCTTTTACTGAACCAATCAGAATTCCCTTCTTGAAATACTTCTGTACGAAAGGATAGATAACAACAATCGGAAGCATTGCTATGATGATTGCAGCAGCTTTCATGTTATCCTGGTTAAGCCATACATTATTGACCATGGTATTCGCAAACGGTGACTCGGTTGCTCCGACGATGACATTCGCAAGTACCTGCTGGATTGTCTTCATGCTGTTGTCATGAAGGAACATCTGAGGAATAAGGTACTGGTTCCAGATTGAAACGGCATTGAAGAGGCTTATTGTCGCGATGATCGGCTTTGTCACAGGAAGGAATATCCTGCCGACAATCGTGAAATCATTGGCACCATCGACAATCGCGGCTTCCTCGAGTTCTTTTGGAACACCCTCAAGATATGCTTTCGTGATTATCAGATACTGCGTATTGATAGCACCCGGGATGATCATGACCCATATGTTGTCTATAAAACCCAACGTACTGTATGCGATATACTGAGGAATGATACCAGCCTCGAATACCCAGGTTATGACAAAAAGCGTCATTATCGCGAAACGGAACCTGATTCTCGGGCGTGTGAGCACATATGCTGTAAGATATGTGAGCGTCACAGCAATTATTGTTCCCAGCACTGTATAGATGACACTGTTTCTGAATCCCGTTCCGATATTGAATCGAGGATTCGTCAGAACCTCTTTATATGCCTCTATATTGATGCCCTTCGGGAAGAATGTAACCTCACCGCTGCTGAGATAAAGACCATCGCTTATAGAGATGAAGAATACATATAGGAAAGGTACGATGCAGATTATCGCAACAAGTACCATTATAGTCGTGTTTATAATATCAAAAGGCAATGTTCTTCGGTTTCTTGCATTCATATCATACCTCCCTTAGAAAAGCCTTGTCTCTGCATATTTATCCGCAAGCTTGTTCGCAATGATCACGAGTATGAATGCAATCACGGATTTGACGATATTGACCGCGGTTCCATAGCTGTAATCAGGGAAGCCAAGGGACTGGAATGCGATGCGGTAGACATAGGACTGAATGACGTCCGATGTGGAAGCATTGCTTGCATTGTAAAGCAGAAGGATTCTGTCCGTATCGACGGTGAATATGTTTCCGATGCTGATGATCAGCATTGTGATTACGGATGTCGAGATACCTGGAAGCGTCACATGGATCATCTTTCCCCATCTTCCGCAACCATCGACTTCCGCAGCTTCATAAAGCTCTGTGTTTATAGCAGATATGCCTGCCATGTATATGACGGCATTGTAGCCGAGTGTCTGCCATATCTGAAGGAATATGTAAATCGGGCGGAACCACTCCGGACGAGCCATGAAGTTCACGGAGTCTCCACCTAACTTGACTATTATGGAGTTCACAATACCGCTTGTCGGGCTGAGGACGGTATACATGATCGAGACCATAACAGCAGATGAGATGAAGTAAGGAAGGAAGCTTGTGCTCTGCACCGTGCTCTTTACCTTGCTGAATCTCACTTCATTCAGGAATATTGAGAAAATGACAGGAAACGGGAACACACATACGACTGAAAGAACAGCAAGAATGATGGTATTCTTGATGAGCGTGATCATATATGGATCAGAAAACATCCTTCTGAAGTTTTCCAGTCCTATCCATTCGCTTCCTCTTATTCCAAGGAATGCCGAGTAATTCTGGAAAGCTATTACCATGCCACCGACTGGAAGCAACTTGAACAGTATAAGGCTTACAAACCCTGGAAGAAGCAGAACATAGAGCCGCCAGTTAAGAAGGATATCCTTCTTCAGCCTCAGCGAAAGCGGCTTGTTCAAAACTGTTATGTCCGATTTCCTTTTTCTCATTTCAACCTACCTTCTGAAGGCTGGAGGCACTCCCTCCAGCCTGTAATGAATCTAAAATCTCAAAGTCCCAGAGTCCTTCTGTATGCGGTAAGCTGGATCTCCTCAATCTTTGCAAGACCAAGATTGTCCATCTGATTGATGAAGCTCTGCCAGTTGGCCTCGTTGAGCTCTGTATTTCCAACGATGAAGCTTGTAAGGCCTGCAACCTCGCTGTTGTAGACAGCTGCGATAAGATTGCTGAGCTGCTGCTCTTCCTCTGTTGTGTATACGATGACAGGACGCTCAAGCATGTTCTCGTCCTGGACGATTCTGCTGGATGCCTCAGCGATGAGCGGAGTGTTCCAAGCATAGAATGCTTCCTGATCAACAGGCTTGCAGACTGTGAGGCGGTCAGAAAGGAAGGACCATCTCTTCTCTCCAGCCGGCTTTGTCTCTTCTGTTGTGTAATCAACGATGAACTCTCTCGATCCATCATCGTTTGTCTTGAAGCTCTCGCCCTCAACACCCCAGTTAGCAAGGATTCTGCCTTCTTCTGAGTAGAAGTAATCCATGAACTCACAGATTGTCTTGATTGTCTCTTCATCGCAGCTTGCATTGACAGCAATTGCGTTATCTGTGGAGTAAAGAACGGATGTAGGTGCCTTTATGATGTTTCCTTCCTCATCGACGAGCATATCAAGAACCTGCATGTCATAATCAGGATCAAGCTCTGGGCCACCATTGGACATGAACCACTCAGCTCTGTTGTAGTAGTCAAGGAACATTGCAGCGTTGCCCTGCAGAGTCTTTGCTTCCCAGTCGCCTTCTGTATTTGTTCCATCAACCCAGCTTGGATCGATAAGTCCCTCGTCATACCATGTCTTCATGGTCTCAATCCACTCATAAGCACCGTCTGCCTTGATGTTGAAGCAGTTGTCCTTCTCATGGCCATAGTAGATACCGCCGGAAGAATTCTCATCAACATAAGAAGCAGCGCCGAAGAGATAGGCAAAGCGGAGAGCGCTTTCACGGCCGCTAAGAGGATAGTAGTTAGGATTGTTCTTTCCAAAATATGCCTTGAGAGTGCGCATAGCATTTGTGAAATCATCGACAGTCTTGACTGTTGCGACATCAATGCCTGCTTCTCTGAACTGATCAGCTCTGTAGCCAAGGAAGTCAATCAGAAGACAGGATTCACGTACGAATGCGAAGATACGGCCCTGATCGTCTGTGATGAATGCCTTGTATTCAGGATTTGCATCGATATATGCCTGGATGTTCGGAGCATACTTGGCAATATACGGTGCGAGGTCGACGAAAGCTCCCTGAGAACCATATACCTTGGCCTGTGAAAGGCGGAGCATTGTTGCATCTGGAAGGGTTCTTGAAGCAAGGCGCTGATCAACTTCTGTATATGTGTCAGCAATCTCAAGCGGTCCATCGATGTAATTTACATTGATACCTGTGCGCTCTTCAGCGACATCATACCACTTCAGTTCCTTGATCCAGTCATGATACTGGCTTCTGATGAACATATCATACTCGCGGACTTCGTTCTCAGAGCTTGTCGCTTCAGATGCTGTCGTCGTGCTTGCAGCAGCACTGGTCGTTGCAGCCGTGCTCGATGCAGAAGAACTACCGGAGTCGTCCTTGCTGCAGGATGCAAAAGCAAAAAGTGTGACAAGTGCAAGCAGAATTGCAAGCATTTTCCCTTTTTTCATATTATTTCCTCCTGTCGGATTGTTTTTCCGCTAATCAAATCGGAGATAAGGCGTTCAGTGCCGAATCCACCGGATTTAGATAAAAGCGTTATTGTTTTCTCATCTTTATGTATATAGGAGAGCACTACCCCGCTCTCTATTTCACATATAGGTTCTATTACAGCCTTCCCATACTGGTTCAGAACGGAAAGAAGCGTATCGCCACCGATTACAAAGAGAGGGAAAGAAGCCTTTTCCAGTGCTTTGTAAGCTATACTCCCCAGCGCTTCAGAGACTTTCTCCGCAGCATCAAGGCCATCGTCGGTGACAGACTCGGAAGAAGCCTTTGTATCGAGAATGAGGATGTTGCCTCTCTTCATCTCAGAAGCGACGCTCTCTGCAATGACTTCAAAATCATCCGGCGTGCACCGAGCAAGCGCTGAGCCATCGAGACTTACACGTCTGTAGCCATCCTTTACAAGGGCAGCTATCTGTTTTTTTGACACGTCATTGACACTGCCGCAGAGAATGAGAAGCGGACAGAGATCCAGATTTGTCTTCCTGTACCCTTCTCCAAGCATCGAGACTGCAAGCGCTTCTGCAAATCCACCACAGCCACTGAATACTCTCACACCGCTCTCAAGAAGATTATCCGCAGTCTTCAATGCCTCTTCCTTCGTCTTCCCGTCATAGATAAGCACTCCGCTGTCACCTGGCTCAGGAATATATGAATATGGAAGAGATGATTTGACGCTCATGGAAGAAGAGAAGATATCACGGGCATTGGAGCTTATGATTTTCTGGAAAGGATCCTCTGCAAGCTTTGTCCTGGAAAGAGGAACACCGTTTACATACATCACGCCGTTCTCAACAGTCCTCTTCATCTCCGGATATGCAGGAACGAAGGGAATGAACTCTGACTTGCTCGAATCCAGCAGTGCCTGCAGCTCGCTTGCGATGTTTCCCCTCAGAACCGAGTCCGTCTTCTTATAGATATATGGAACATCATGCTTTACGCAGCATTCTGTAAGAGATGCCACGACTTCATATGCTCTCCGGGGCTGCAGGTGCCTTGTCGCTGCATTCACACAGACAACATCATGATCTCCTGTAAGATATCCTGAAAGCTCATCAGGGGACTGGGTACTGATTACAATCGCAGCCGATTCATGCTCGGCGAACTTTATAGATGTATCCAATGCACCGGTAAGATCATCAGCAATGATTACCATAAATGGAACGCTACGTTTAATATTGAAACATTGCATTGACATCTCAAATCCCTTTTACGAAATTAACAGTATCATTCAGAAACACAGCGCGCAACAAATAATTTTCAAAATTTTTACACTGTATCATTTTTAAACATTTTTCTTGATTTAACCGGTTTTGCTCTTATAATGAAACTATGAAAAAGGTCAAAGTATTGGCAATTGCACCATATGCGGGTCTCGCACTTCAGATAAAGAATGAGGCAGAGAAGCGGAATGACATCATCCTTGAATGCTGCATAGGAGACCTCAAAGAAGGACTCAGCGAGGCAAGGTCGAGGACGGAAGATGACTACGATGTGATAATAAGCCGCGGTGGAACTGCATCACTGCTGCGAGAAAACGGATTTCCTGTAATAGACATATCGATATCCATCTACGATCTTCTCAGATCCATCAGACTTGCAAACGGTGCCCGTAAGCGCTATGCGATTGTCGGATTTGAATCGATAACGCGCAATGCCTCCTTCCTGCAGGATGTGCTTCCTTCGGACATGAATATAAAAGTGGTGACGATAAACAAAGCCGATGAAGCCGACCTGGCCATAAGGGACCTGAAAGAAGAAGGCATCGAGATAGTCATCTGCGACCAGATCTCGACAATAGCTGCCAGCAGATACAGACTGAACTACATACTGATCAACAGCGGAAGCGAAAGCATCGCCGCAGCCTTCAATGAAGCTGCTATAATCGGCAAGGAAAAGTCCAGAAGCAGAGACTTAATAGCGCTATGCAACAGGATTATAGAATCGTGTCCGGACATATACCTGCTGATGAAAAATAACGAGGTCGTGGGGAATGGAGTGAAAGCCGAAAGCATATCCAAGGGTTTCATGAATGTCATGAAGCGCAGGGTCTCAGATATGAGAATCGGAGACAGCTCGGCACTCGAGTACGATGACAACGGGCTTCTTTACTCTGCGGATGTGAAGAAATTCAGCATAGATGACAATGAGTTTGCAACGCTGTACATCAAGAAGACAAAGCTCCCCTTCTCCCTCGAGAGCAACGGAATAGTACTGCATAACGCTCACTGGGCAGAGATACAGTATGAGAACAGCTTCTTTTACCTGACAAACGCAAATGCAGCAGAGGTGAATACGATCACTGATTACTCAAAGCGCTCCTACCCCGTCTTTCTCTATGGTGAGCGCGGAACAGGAAAAGGGAATCTTGCGCAGCTTCTTTATACGATATCGCAATCATCATCCTATCCGCTATATGACATAGACATGGAGATTGCAGGAAAGAAGGCAACCGAGCTCATAAAGGCGATGTACAGCGAGAATCCGGAGAAGAAAGCAGTGTTCCATCTGAAGAACATGAATCTGACAAGCAATGAGGTGATAAAGAGAATAGTGGACCTCAATGAAGAGCTGAAGATTGCAAAACGCGCCTATATGATCGCAACAGTCACGCTGGAAAAGGGTGAGAAGCTTCCACCTGCATGTATGTATTACATTGAAAGACTTCAGTGTCTCACGCTCAGGACAAGGACACTGCGAGAACACCGTGAGGATATCCAGTCAATGGCAAACCTGTATCTGGCTATACTGAACAGACAGAATGGTACGGACATCATAAGCATAGAGGAAGAAGGCCTGAAAGAACTTGAAGCCTATGACTGGCCAGGAAACAACGACCAGCTTGCACGTGTGCTGAAAAAACTCAACGTGGAAACAAGGGGACAGATCATAAAGGCAGAAGATGTCCGCAAGGTAATCTCTGAAGAGAAGAAAATGACAGTGGAAAACACAGAATGCCAGGGACTCGGAATAGACATTGAAGGAAAGACAATGAAGGAAATCGAAAGGATGATTGCCCTTCATGTCCTTGAAGAGGAGAACGGCAGGAAGGCAAATACCGCAAAGCGCCTTGGACTTTCAAGGGCAACGCTATGGAGGATGCTGCAGGATGAGTGAGAAAGCCGGAACTGCAGATATAACAGGAGGTGAATCATGGGAAAACCCGCTTTAATACCCTTCCCTAGAAATTACAGAGAGATGGAAGGGACTCTTGAATTATACGGCATCGGGAGAATATCAATTCCCGATGAATTAAAAACAGAGACAGATCATTTTCTTTCAGTCTCAGGGCTTGCAATGACAGAAAACGACCCCGTGCTGGAAGGGAAGCTCTCAAGCAGCATCCATGAAGAAGGATATTTCCTCAGAATATCGAAGGATTCCATAAATATCGAAGCAGGAGGAGCTTCTGGATTTCATCATGCTCTTGAGACAATACGGCAGATGCTCATACTCTGCGGTCATACTATTCCCTGTGCAGAGATAGAAGACTCACCGCAATTCGGATGGCGTGGATTCATGCTCGACTGCTGCAGGCACTTCATGCCTGTTGAATACATAAAGAAACTCATCGATGCAATGTCACTTCTGAAGCTGTCTGTATTCCACTGGCACCTTACAGATGATCAGGGATGGAGGATTGAGATAAAGTCCCATCCGGAGCTTACAGAAAAAGGTTCGACAAGGAAAAAACGTACAAGCCCGGAGAGCATGACAAAATGCGAATTCTTCACACAGGATGAAATAAAGGATGTGATTGAATATGCGGCGCGGCGACACATAACCGTAGTTCCCGAGATAGAGTGTCCAGGGCATGTCTCAGCACTCCTTACAGCCATACCTGAAGCCGGGTGCAGCGGCGGTCCATATGAAGTGGAGACACGTACAGGAGTATTCCCAGATGTACTCTGTATCGGGAATGAGAAACCATATGAGATCCTTGATGACGTATTCAGAGAGGTAGCGGAGCTTTTCCCTTCTGAATACATACATATAGGCGGTGATGAATGTCCGCACACCAGGTGGGACAATTGTCCCAAGTGCCAGGCCCTGATGCAGAAGGAAGGGCTGAAGTCACCGCAGGAATTGCAGTGGTATTTCTCCCAGCGTGTCATAGGAATAGTAAAGAAGTATGGCAAGAAACCCATAGGCTGGGATGAGATTGCAAATTCATATCCAGAGAAACCATTGGACAAGTGCCTCACGATAATGCTATGGCGAGGTCCTGAAGTGGCTTCTGCAGTCCTTGAAAACGGCAACGACATCATCCTTGCACGCTGTGATGATGGCGCTTATATCGACTACAGGCAGACCGAGAATGAATATGAGCCTGGGAACCTCGGAATCACGACACTCAGGGCATCGTACTCATCCACACTGCATTATCCATGCAGCAATGAAAGCGGTACCATCATCGGCGGGCAGGGAAACCTGTGGACGGAGAAGATACTCTTCCCAAACAATGCCACTTACATGATATTCCCCCGTCTTGCAGCCATTGCAGAAGTCTACTGGCTTGGAGATGACAGGAAGCTTGATGATTTCATGCGGCGCGTGAAAGAGCTGCCGGTTCTCCTTGAAAACGAGGGCCTCAATCCTGGACTTTGCATTCCAGAGTAACCTATCTGAGGTGGAGTCTTACATCCACCTCAGACTTTACACTGAAAAGCGAAAGCTGTTCACATCCATTTTTCTAAAGTAGTTTTCAGCCTTTCTCCCGTCTGGACATCACAATCAGGGCAAAGAGCATGAAAACCGGGAAAATGATTGAACAGAGTATTCCTGTTGATATCCTTCCACCTGCAACCGTGGCGGCAAGGCCTGTAAGTGTCGGGCCTATCGAGCACCCGACATCACCGGCAAGGGCAAGGAACGCAAACATGGCAGTGCCACCGGTTTTAAGAATGCTGGATGCGATGCTGAACGTACCTGGCCAGAATATACCGACGGAAAAGCCACACAAAGCACAGCCGGCAAGGCCGAGCAGAGGATTCGGGGACAATGAAGTCAGCAGATAGCTCATACAGCAAATGAAAGCGGAGGCAATCATCATCTTCCTGAGATTCATCCGGTCTCCCCACTTGCCGAATATGAGTCTTGAAAGGCCTTGCATGAAAGCAAAGAGACAGGGACCTGCGAGATCACCGATTGTCTTGCTTACTCCAAGGCCTGTTTCTGCAAAAGCAGATGCCCACTGCCCTACAGCCTGCTCTGAAGCTCCGGAAGCTATCATCATGAAAAACAGAAGCCAGAATGTCCCACTGGAGAATAGCCTGGCCTTCCCCATCTTCTTTTCCTCTGGGACAATGTCATAAATAGGGACGAAAAAGAAGGAAATGGTATTTACAATGGGAACAATCATCCAGATCTTTGCCATGACACGCCAGGATTCAATGCCGAAGATCGAGAAGAAAACTGTCGATATTAAAATGACAGTAACAAAACCCCAGCAGTAGAAGGAATGAAGCATGCTCATCTCCTTCTCCTTGTTCTTCGTCGGGCAGGCTTCTACCACAGGGCTCACCAGCACTTCAAGAAGACCGCCTCCTATTGCATATATGGCGACTGAGATAAGAAGACCAAGATAGTGGTTGTCAATTGCAAAAGGAAGCTCAGACAACAGGAAAAGACCTGCTGCGGAGAAAAGATGCGCTATTATCAGGGAGGCTCTGTAACCAATCCGGTCAATGAAATAAGCAGAAGCAAAATCCACAGCAAGCTGGATTACAAAATTGAATGTAATCAGAAATGTTATATCGCTCAGCCCTATTGAGAATGTATTCTGGAATGTCACAAAGAGAAGCGGTGCGAAATTAATGATAATTGCCTGAACTATGTAGGCAACAAAGCATGAACGCACCGTTGATTCATAAGATAATCGAGGCACCTTATCCTCCAGGAAAAAAGATGGAAAGAAAAATACTCCGTTTCCACGTTTTTTTCAAACGGGAAAGCCTTGCCATCAAAGATGGCAAAGCAGAATCTCATCCTTCCAGCTTTCGCATAGCACTGAGCTTGGAGAAAATCACACAGACAAGAACGCCCATCACTCCAATCACGGCAAAAAGGAATGCAGCTCCAGAGCCTTTACCTGATCCAAAGAGCTGATTGAAGATAGTCTCAGCTTTATCCGCCATAAAAGGCTCGAATACCGCATCTACAAGAAAGCCTCCAGCAAGATAGCCAAGCGGTATGGTGAAGAACTGAAACATGTTCCTTGCTGAATATACCCGGCCCTGGATGGCAGAGGGAATCTGGCTTCTCAGCAAGGCATCCAGGTTGGTATTCATCACAGGGATACAGAGCCATCCAAGGAAAGCTCCTATACACCACATGATGGGTTTTCTGAAGAATGAGAGCATGAAATTCTCCGTGCTCATCGAGATAAAAAGAGAGATTATGATTACCCTCACCCTATTCTTCGGAGATGGAAGGACAGTGGAAACCATGCTTCCGGCTATCATGGCAATTCCTGCAACAGACTGCACTGCGGCAAGTATGCTTTCACTTTCAAAGCTGAGAATCATGGCAGGAAGCGCTGCATTGTAGATCGAGGCTATGAAGTTGATTGCTGCCAGGAAGAGCATTACCTGAAGTATCCCGATGTTTGTTCTTAAGAACCTTAATGCTTCTTTCAGATCAATCATGATATGCCTCTCTTCATACTTCTCCCTTTTCATCTCAGGAATCCTTACGAATAAAAGAAGCGAGAGAAATGCCAGAGTGAATGTGGAGAGATCAACGATGATTACCAGAGTCAGCCCGCATGCAGAATACAGTGCTGTTGCAATCACGGGAGAGGCCATATTGATCACGCTGTATGCAAGCGCATTGAGACTCCCTGCCTTCTGGTACTTGTCCTCTGGTGTTACGAGTGTTGTTGCAACCTCGCTTGCCGGCTGCTGGAATGTCTGGGCAGTCCCTGTTATGGCATTCACCAGGTATAGATGCCACATCGCCAGATTCCCGGAAAGCCACACGAAGAGTATCGTGAGCGTGCATAGCGCTGCAGCTGTGTCAGATAACAGCATCAGACGTTTCTTGTTCATCCTGTCTGTCAGTGTTCCTACAGGAAGCGAGAGAAGGATGTACGGCACATAGGATGATACTGTCAGAAGCGCAGTGCTCAGTGCAGAACCAGTCTCACCATACGCCCAGAGAATGAGCGCAAATGGCGTTAACGAAGACCCGAGACGTGAAAGCGTCTGAGTTGCCCAAAGTAATATGAAATTGCTGAATTTCTTTTCGTCTTTCATTGCTTTGCTCCTTATCTTTTCTGAAGCAAAGCCTGGCGGACTTGTTTATTCTTGCTCCATGCGGCCGTCCGCGTCAGGCTTCGCAGGGAGCTGCATCAATACAGAGCATGTCGAAGAATCTCCTTTTTCTTTACAAATACTACACTCAACCAATGGTTTGTATCAACAAAACAGCAAAAGTCATATCCTTTCAGCAGGAGAAAACCCGATGGATATACTTCTTTATCTGATTATCTCTTTTGCCATACCCTGGATTATCTGGACCTTCATGAATCTGCAGGGGCTCTTCGGAACTGTAACATATATTCTTCTTTCAGCTATCATCATGTGGATGCCTGCATCTGCTGCTGCAATTGTCCATCTTCTCTATAAGCGCCCTGTGATAAGCTTCTCATGGAAAGCGGCAATCAGGAAGAATCTGAAATATTACATACTATCATGGTTCATGCCGCTTATACTCTCGCTACTCGGGAGCCTTGTCTATTTCATGATATTCCGGGAGAAATTCTCACTCGTGAACCTGGAAAGCACACAAATGCCTCTTCATGTGTTCCTTATGACGACGCTCTTAGCAATAATCCCGGCCTCTCTTCTCAATATGTTTTTTGCCCTGGGAGAAGAGACAGGCTGGAGAGGTTTCCTCTATCCTGCCCTTTCCATAAAATACGGCAAGACAAAGGCTTCTCTCATTACAGGAATCATATGGGGCATCTGGCATACACCGAGCAATATGATGGGATACAACTATGGCCTTGGGTATTACGGCTACCCTTTCACCGGAATAGCAGCAATGTGCCTTTCATGCATAGTACTCGGCATCTGGTGTTCATTCCTTGCAGAGAAGACAAATTCAATATGGGTACCTTCCCTTTTTCATGGTTCTGTAAATGCAGCAGGAACACTAGGAATCATTTTCCTCAGACCGGGAACATCATATCTCTCAGGACCTGGAATAACAGGAATCATCCCATCCATCATAGCAGGCCTGCTACTTGTACCTTTTTCGCATATGACAGAAAAGGAAGAACAAATGATTGACAAGAATAAATTACCTTCACCATCCTGGCATCAATCGAGAGGAATATAAGTCATGTCACCAGAGATATATCCAGGGCATGGCATCTGTTGTTACGGCAATACATATGTACATGAAATGTCCATAAAGTCCCTTCACAACAGGAAAGTGACAAAGGCGCTGCAAACCGGCCATCAATCACTTTCCTGAGTATCGTACACCTACAATGTTTTATTCTTAAGCACCAGGATGTTCATGAAAGTGAAAAGCAAAGTAAGAAAGACGGTCACTGATATGTGCAAGAGTGCATTGCCATTGAACATCACAAGACGGAAAAATGAAGCAAGCAGCGCTCTCAGCGGTGCTATGGGTGTGAAGATACATATGATTGCAATAAGAAGTGCATCAAGGAGCCAGCCATACCAGTGTTCCTGCATGGAAAGAAGCAGATGCAGAAACACCATTGTCATAAAAAGAAATAAAAGTTGCTGAAGAAATGCCACAAAAGCTCCATTTGTCATCCAGGCGCAGACATCCATCATGTTTATGACCATTCTTTCCCCATACAGCGGATCAATGACAAGGTGTATCACTGTATTGAGTAAAGAGATAAGGAATGCAAGAAGAGCATAAGCCGTAATGCAGCCGGAAAGATAGTCTTTCTTGCTCACACCGAGATGCAGAAGGCGCGGGAAATCATAGAATACGAAAAAGAATGGTGAGATCAGAGCAAGAAGCCATGTATAATTTCCATTGCTCAGAACGACATCTCCAGATGATGTTGCTGCAACAACCACGACAAGCGTGATGCTGTACCCGATCTTATTACTTGCCATCAAACGTCTTGCAATTGCCAAAACTGACCTCATATCCTCTCTCCTCTTCTATGGCTGACAAGCTGTATAAAGAAATCCTGCAATGACAGAGACTGAAGCTCCAGAGAAGGCGGAACGGAAGGAGGATTGTCAAAAATATAGACTGTTACCAGACCTCCCATACGCTCCTTTCCTATGACAAAGAGGCCCTCAGTGACCTTCTGGACCTCACTTTCCAGTCCGCTGATGCTGAAAGCTTTCTCCTCAACAGTCTGAAGTGTGTCGGAAAAGAGAAGACTGCCTTTGTCGATAATGATGAGACGCTGAATTGTCCTGGTTATTTCCTCTATTATGTGTGTGGATACTATTATGATTCTTGGTTTTCTACGAAAGCTTTCAGAAAGCATTGCATAGAACTCTGAACGCATGATGGCATCAAAGCCAAGAACAGGTTCATCAAGAAGGATTGCATTCCTACCACTTGCAAGGCATACAATTGTTGAAACCATTGTTTTCATTCCCAGGGAGAGATGGGCAAATTTCTTTCTTCCATCCAGCTCAAAGCGTTCCATCATCTCCTGTGCAAAATCATAATCAAAATCAGGACTGACTTCGGAGGCGACTTTCAGAAGCTTTCCCACCGGCATATTGAAATGCCTTGCAAAGTTCTCGATATAACTGACTCCTGTATCCATTGCAGATGGGGAAATCCGCTTTCCATCAACTGCAATCGTTCCCTCCGTGATACTCTGGTACCCTGCTATGGATTTAAGCAGCGTTGTCTTTCCCGCTCCATTTCTGCCCAGCAGACAGTAGATGCCATTCTCCTCGATTGAAAGATCAATATTCTTCAGCACACTCACCTTTCCATACCGCTTCGTCACGTTTCTGAGTTCTATCATTCACTCCTCCACACTTGCTTTATGTATGAATTGCAGATAGGATGAACTTTTGTGTAACACAAAGGTCAACATGGAGAAAAAGGAATACTTTTCAATTGGAAAGGCCGCACGGCTTGTAAACACGACAACTGAAACACTCAGGCATTATGACCGCATCGGGCTTGTCAGGCCATCGAAAACCGATGAATGGACAAACTATCGCTACTATACAAAAGAAGACATCGTGCGGTTGAATACGGTTCATGCACTGCAGCTCATGGATTTACCGCTGAAAGATATCAAAAAGGTCCTTGACTATGACAATCTCGAGGAAATCATAGAGTTTCTCAAACAGGCAGAAAGGAAAGCTGATGAGAAAATAGCAGCCTTGCGATACAGCAAGAAAAAGATACAGAGGGCCAAAGAGGATTATGAGAGCAAGCTGAGATTCCGGCAGAATGAAAGCGGTATTTCCATCAGGGAGATTTCTTCACGTGTCATCCTTCTTTCAGATAAGCTTGAAAAGCCAACTGTCGATAATCTCTGGAATTACCATAAGAATTACTATGATATGATTCCCCCTGATGCAAGAAAGCAGTTCGCTTTCGAAGATACTGCAGGTATTTACAAAGATGGAAACATCACAAGACTCTTTGCTCTCTGCACGCGCTATGAGGAGATTGAAGGCCTGAAGACCCTGCCCGAAGGTAAATATCTCTCGGCAAATTGCACTGAGGAAAAGAGAGAAGAGACACTCAAGGCTCTTCTTGCCATGGCAAAAGAGGAATATGGCACAGAACCGTCTTTCTCGCTGGAGTTTATCATCATAGCAGGCATACTGCACTGGAACTATGAGATACAGGTTTACATAGGATGATAATCAGATCCTTCTCCAGAGAATCATCCCGTTCTCAGCTACGTACTCCACAAGGCCCTTATCATTCAGCCAGGATAGATAGGACCTTATCGTGCTTCCGACAAGAACATACTGCTGAAGCGAGATGCTCAGGCCGTATTTCCTGAAGACCCTTCCGACAACTTCATCCGATGATACAGGCTCTGAACAAAGTTCCCTGATGCTGTCGGCTATCTCATGAACCTTGCCTATGTTGTAATCTGCAAGCTCTGAAATATCTTCCGATGGAGCTGCATGGGCCGGTACAAACATCCTGGCCTTCATTTCCCTCACGCTCTCGAGAGTCTTCAGATATGCCTCCACATCATATATGAAAGTTATCCCATACTTCTCCAGTGTCTCCTTACTTGAAAGGCAATCGGCAAGGTACACAACATCATCGGAGGTACGGAAACCGACCATGCTGAAGAAGTGACCAGGAAGCGGGATGATCTCCATGCCATCTGGAAGGACAGATGCAGAAAGATACTCGGCATCGCTTTCCTGAGCCATCAGGAATTTGTGTCTGAGATCCTTCATCGGATAGCCTCCATAGAGAAATGACGGTTCCAGAACAGTGTGCCTGGTAAAGCTGCACTCTATCCCAGGAGCGAATATCCTGCACCCTGTCTGTTTCTGGAGATAGCTGTTGCCTCCTATATGGTCTGCATTGGAATGAGTGTTGAAAATGGCTTTGAGTTTCCAGCCGTTCAGATCAAGGATCTGCCGGATTTTCCGTCCTGCGTCCTTATCGCTTCCGCTGTCAATGAGACAGACATCATTCTCACCTGTCTTCAAGAGCCCGATTCTTGCAGGACTCTCAATGTAATAGCTGCAGCCAGATACATGAACCAGTTCGTACATAACACTCTCCCATCAATATGTTACATGTCTTATGAGTCGCTTTTCCACTGTTATTTTCCCCTATTCCAATCAAACGGTGAAGCACTCCATCCTACGCTAACGCTTTGAGGATGGAGCTTCCGGCTTCGACGCAGAATGCTTCCATGCCTCATATGAGGCACCAAAGTCTGACATCCGCTCCACCGGAGTACGAGTCCCTTCCAGACTCGTGCAGATTATTTCATGCTCACCTGCAAGAAGCAGTGTCTTTGCGGCTTTGACATCGCGGTCTTCCCTATACCCGCAGCCATCACAGGCGAATGTCCTGTCTGAGAGCGTGATGTTCCCATTGAGAGCCCCGCACTCCGGGCACATCTTCGTCGACGGGAAGAAGCGGTCGATTATGAGAACGTTCGGATTGGATTGAAGCTTCCTTTTCAGAGTACCGAGTGCGGAGTTCTGCACCTGACGTCCAAAGAGCCCCTTATGCCATCCCTTGATATTCTCATCCTGCATGACGATGAGCTTTCTTCCCGTGACGATGTCATGGTATACCTGATTGGCTTTAGCACGCCTCTTATTGGCGAGCT
>CASEGX010000084.1 GCA_949287505.1 uncultured Spirochaetales bacterium
AGACCTTTGCAATCTTGTCTCCCTGCATCGGGAAGAATGAGACCGCATGGTCCAGGAAGCGCTGATTGATCTCATAGATGATCTGCATGTGGCGAGGGAGGAACTTCTCAATCATTGGAAGCGGCCATTTCTCGAGCGCTTCTGGCATCAGGGTATGGTTTGTATAACCCATTGTCCTGACTGTGATGTCCCATGCCTCATCCCATCCAAGGTCTTCCTTATCGATGAGTATTCTCATCAGTTCCGGTATAGCAAGGGATGGATGCGTGTCATTGAGCTGGATGGCTGCTATATCTGAGAACTCTGCCCAGTTGTAATCTCCATTTCTCTTGAACCTTCTCACAATGTCCTGCAGTGAGCATGAAACGAAGAAATACTGCTGTTTAAGACGCAGCTCCTTGCCCATGTAAAGAGTGTCGTTAGGGTAGAGAACCTGAGAGATTGTTTCTGCATTGATCTTGTTTCTTACAGCTTCTGTATAGTCGCCGGAATTGAATTCCTCGAAAGAGAAGCCTTCAGGGGACTGTGCAGACCACAGGCGGAGTGTATTAACAGTCTTTCCACCGTATCCGACAATCGGGGTGTCGTATGCGATCCCATCGACAGTCTCTGCAGGAACCCATCTGAAATAATCCTTTCCGTTTTCCCTTATCTGCCTTACTTCACCACCGAAGAAAACAGGGTACACAAGATCAGGTCTCTTCACTTCCCATGGGTTTCCATCCTTGAGCCAGTTGTCCGGGTATTCGACCTGCTGCCCATTCTTGATCTGCTGACGGAAGATTCCATAGTTGTATCTTATTCCATAGCCATATGCAGGATACTCAAGTGTTGCAAGAGAATCCAAGAAGCATGCAGCAAGACGTCCGAGTCCCCCGTTGCCAAGACCTGCATCCGGTTCAACATCTGCAAGCTCCTCGAGGGTATATCCCAGAGAAGAAAGCGCATCGCGTACCGGTTTCTCAAGTCCGAGGTTTATGATGTTGTTTGTCATTGCCCTTCCCATGAGGAATTCAAGTGAAAGGTAATAGATTCTCTTTGAATGTTTTGCTCTCTGTGTCTTTCTTGAAAGATCCCACTGGTGGATGATTCTGTCTCTTATAGCGTAAGCCAGTGCCTGATATCTTCCCTCAGGAGTCGTGTGGTATACATCTGCATCCAGATTGTACTTCAGCTGTTCTGCAAAATCCTGTGCGATATCTGCCTTGGTGCGGCCATGGCGTGTATTGAGTGCTTTATCAGCCATTGCTGTCTCCTTATCTCTTTTTGAGATGATCCGTTTTATAATAGATATTTTTCTGCAATATAGGCAATAGCATAGATGAATATGAGTCCATGATAAGAATCGTGAACAACTTGCTGTGTTCAGAAAGAAATGCAGGCTGTATGTATCAACAGCATAACACGCGGGTTATCCTGTGGTGAGAGGACCTCGCGGTAGTGGAGGCAATTGAGTCCGTATCTGACTTATAGGAACTTTTCCTGTGTTTTCTGTAAGAAGCATCCAATTAAAAACAGGGCCGGAGCCCTGTTTCAGTTCATTGCAGCGTTTCTCTGCTCTGCTTTCTTTATCTTGCCGCTGATAGTCTTTGGCATCTCATGGGTGAATTCCACGATTCTGATCCACTTATATTCAGCAAGGCGGGAGTTACAGTATTCCTTTATCTCCTTGTCCAGCTCGTGTGATGGTTCAAAACCTTCGCTGAGAACGACAATCGCCTTTACAGCCTGTCCTCTGAGCGGGTCTGGTACTCCTATGACACTGCATTCAAGGACTGCCGGGTGCGATATAAGGATATCCTCAATCTCGCCAGGCCCGATACGGAAACCTCCGCTTTTGATGATGTCGTCGAAGCGGCCATTGAACCAGAATGCTCCATTCTCATCCATCCATGCAGAGTCTCCGGTGTGGTACACACCACCTCTCCAGACTTCCTTATAAAGATCCTCATTGCCAAGGTAAGCGGAAAAGATTCCGAGTGGTTTCTTTCCATCTTTCGGTACTACTACAATCTCTCCAATCTCTCCTTTGTCCGGAGTGCTTCCGTCCTTTCTGATAAGGCGCACGTCATACTGCGGAGAAGGAACGCCAAGAGAACCGTCTACAGCTTTCATTCCCTTGAAATTAGCTGCAAGAAGTGTTGTCTCCGTCTGTCCGTAACCCTCGTGAAGCTCAAGCCCTGTCTTTTCCTTGAAAAGGCGGAATATCTCAGGATTGAGATACTCTCCAGCGGTTGAGGTATGCCTCAGTGATGGCAGTTCCGGCACTCCTTTCTTCACTAAATAGCGATAAATCGTAGGAGGGGCGCAGAAAGATGTCACCTTGTATTTATTGATTACCGTGGCAAGCTGCCTTGGGTCGAAGTTGTCAAAGTCGAACACCATGACAGCACTTCCGACAAGCCACTGGCCATAGATCTTTCCCCATGATGCCTTTGCCCATCCTGTTTCTGATACTGTGAAGTGCAGTCCCCCATCCTCTGCCTGCTGCCAGTATTCGGCAGTAACGATATGCGCAAGAGGGTAGGTGAAGTCATGAATGACACCCTTGGGGTATCCTGTGGTTCCAGATGTGAAGTAAAGAACCATGGGATCCGTGGCTTTTGTCTCATGACGCTCAAGAAAATCGTCAGCTGCATTCATTTCCTCTGTGAGGTTTCTGAAGCCTTCAACAGTCTGCTGCACAGTCCAGAGCTTCAGACTGAAGCCACCTTTCCTGATTGCTTCCATGACGTGCTTGGGCACATTGTTGAACGGGGTCGCTATGATTGCTTTCGCTTCCGATGCGTTCAGACGGTAGATGAAATCATCAGCAGTAAGCATGTGCGTTACCGGAATCATGACAGCACCGATTTTGTGCAGTGCTACTGCCAGGAACCAGTACTCGTAGTGTCTTTTGAGCGCGACAATGACACGGTCTCCACGCTTGATACCTGAACTGAGAAGGACATTCGCTGTCTTGTTGCTCATCCTTTTGATATCCGAGAAGGTGAAGAAATGCTCCTCGCTCTCCGTATTGCACCATACCATGGCACATTTATCCGGGCTCTCATCTGCAATTCTGTCCACGACATCATAGCCGAAGTTGAAATTATCAGGATAGTGGAAATCTATATTCAGAAGACGGCCGTTCTCATCGGTTGTCTCTGTGCAGAAATCTTTATATATGCTCATTTCTTTTCCTCTTCATAGCGTCCGAATGAACGGAAACGCTGATATCTTCTCTCCAGAAGATCCTCAGTATGCTCAAGTACTTCGATCTCTGTGTAAATCTCATCTGCAAGTTTCTTGTAGAATGCAGCGGTGCCGAGACCTTCTTCGCTTATCACTCTTTCTGCAATCCCGAATGATGCAGCGTCATCTGCTGTAAGACGGAGGCTTTCTGCGGCTTTTGGTGCCTCTGCTGCGTCTTTATAGAGAATGCTTGCGCACCCCTCGGGGGAGATTACTGAGTATACTGCGTTTTCCAGCATCCACACTCTGTCAGAGACAGCAAGTGCCAGTGCTCCTCCGCTGCCGCCTTCTCCGATGAGTATTGAAAGCTCAGGGGTTTTAAGTCCCATCATCTCCATCAGGTTCTCGGCAATTGCCTCTCCCTGTCCTCTCTCCTCTGCTCCGATACCGCAGAATGCTCCTGAGGTATCGACAAGAAGAATCACAGGACGATGGAATTTCTCTGCCTGTTTCATCAGGCGGAGTGCTTTTCTGTATCCCTCCGGTTCCGGAGCTCCGAAAGACCTTCTCATCCTCTCGATGGTACTGTGTCCTTTTTCGATTCCGATTACCGTGACAGGTTTGCCATTGAGGTATGCAAGTCCTCCGATTATTGCCTCATCATCACGGTATCTGCGGTCTCCATGAAGCTCTATGAAGCCTGTGAACATTCCTGCAATATAATCCTGTGCAGTGGGGCGTGATGTGTTTCTTGCCGTTCTCACTCTGTCATATGCTGTCATGGTTTCCTCCGTGCATGCGCAGAAGATCTGCGATGATGCGTTTCTCGTCATTTCTGGGGACTATCATGTCTGCAAAGCCATGTTCGAGAATGAATTCGGATGTCTGGAAATCACGGGGAAGCGATTCCATCGTCGTCTGTTCGACAACCCTTCTTCCTGCAAAGCCTACCGTTGCCCCGGGTTCTGCCATGATGATGTCTCCTTCCATTGCAAAGGAAGCTGTGACACCGCCTGTTGTAGGATCCGTAAGCACCGTTATATACAGTAATCCAGCCTGTGAGTGGCGCAGTACCGCACCGCTTGTCTTGGCCATCTGCATCAATGACAGCAGTCCTTCCTGCATTCTGGCTCCACCGGAGACAGTCCATCCGACAACGGGAAGTGAATGATCTGTGGCGTATTCAAAAAGCCTCGTGATCTTCTCACCGGTCGCCGTGCCCATCGAACCCATCATGAATCCGGGAGACATTGCAAAGACGGCTGTTCTGCAGCCTTCGATTGTTGCAGTCCCTGTGATGACCGATTCATTCTCACCGCTTGTCTTCCTTGCCTTTGCAAGCTTTTCCTCATAACCGGGGAAGGAGAGGGGATTGTTTGTGACAATTCCAGAAAAAAGCTCTCCGAAAGAATCTGCATCCGTCATCATCTCCAGCCTCTTTCTGGCTCCTATCCGGAAATGGTAACCGCATGTGCAGACCCAGCTGTCATTTTCCAGCGTGCTCTCTACAAGCGTTCTATGGCAGTTCGGGCAGGTATACTCCTTTTCTCCGACTGAAGGTTCGGCATTTCTGCCGTCTTTTTCCAGTTCATTCTGCGGTTTGTATAGGAATTTAAGAATACCCATTATTTTCCTTCCATGAAGCTTGTGTCATAGTTTCCGGATTCAAATACCGGATTGCCTATGATTGCAAGCTCTTCCTCGATGTTCGTCTTGATGCCATCTATCAAAAGCTCACAGAGGTAAGCCTTCATCTTCCTGATTGCCTCTTCCCTTGTGCCTGTGAAGACAATCAGCTTGCCAACAAGTGAATCGTAATAGGGTGGTACCATTGTGCCGGGTTCGAGGTATGTATCGAAGCGTACGAAAGGCCCTCCTGGTATATGAATGGACTTTATGACTCCCGGAGTGAGTGCGTTTATTCTGCATTCTATTGCAGAGCCATTAAGACGGATGTCCTTTCTTGTGAAGGGAATGGGAACGCCAGCTGCTATCCTTATCTGCCATTTCACAAGATCAACTCCTGTAAGAATCTCTGTCACTCCATGCTCGACCTGAAGCCTTACATTCATTTCCATGAACCAGAAGTTTCCATCCTTGTCCATCAGGAACTCAAGAGTGCCAGCACCGGTGTATCCGATGGATTTTATTGCACTCTCCACCTGATCCATCAGATGATTTCTCATTTCCTTTGTCACAGCCGGAGACGGGGATTCCTCAACCAGTTTCTGATGATGGCGCTGTATTGAGCAGTCTCTTTCCCCCAGCGCTACGGCATTACCATGCTCATCGGAAAGGACCTGCACTTCTATATGACGGGCAGGAGTGATGCATTTCTCAAGATATACTCCGCCGTCTCCGAACGCCGCGAGGCTTTCTGCAGTCGCAAGTGGATAGGCCTCCTTGAGCTCTTCCGCGGAGTAGGCAGGGCGTATACCTCTTCCACCGCCGCCGGAACGTGCCTTGAGCATGACAGGGTAGCCAAGGCGGGAAGCAGCTTCAAGTGCATCATCGACACTCTCAAGGACTTCTGTTCCTGGAATCACGCTGAGACCTGCTTCTGAGGCAGCTTTCTTGATACGGGATTTGTCACTGAGTCTTTCCATCTCCTCTGCAGATGGACCTATGAAGGCAATGCCGTTTTTCCTGCAGAGTGCTGCGAATTCCGCATTCTCGGAAAGAAAGCCATAACCCGGATGGATTGCATTTGCCTTTGTCGCAAGGGCTGCGCTTATGATTCTCTCCATGTTGAGGTAGCTTTCAGCGGCACTTGCTTTTCCAATGCAGATGCTCTCATCAGCAAGAGCTGTATGCAGGGTATCCTTGTCTGCTTCGGAGTAGACTGCGACAGTCATTATGCCCATCTCCTTGCAGGCACGGATTATCCTTACTGCTATCTCTCCGCGGTTTGCAATCAGGATTTTGGAGAACATACGCTCTCCTTATCTGTGATGCAGAAAGAGAAAGAGGCGGAGATGCAGAGCTTTCCATCTACATAACCTTCTCCTTCTCCGAAGAAGAAAGGTCCCATTGAACGTGTGATTCTGCACTTTGTCTCGAATGTATCACCAGGGCGTACCGGTGACTTGAAGCGGACCTTGTCCAGACCTGCATATACCGGAAGCTTGTCACTTCCGATAGTCCCATCAAGAAGTATGCATGCAGACTGTGCCATGATCTCGCAGAGAATGACGCCGGGAACGATGGGGGCGGAAGGGAAGTGTCCGTCAAGGAAGAACTCAGTTCCCTTCACCGTATATTTCCCGTGAGCATATTCTCCTTCCTTCTCAACCTCATCCAGAAGCAGCATGCTGTTTCTATGAGGAAGTATGTTCATAATGCCTTCTCTGTCCATCATGCCCTCCCGATTCTGAAAAGCGGAGCACCGTATTCAACGATCTTTCCGTTCTCTGCGAAGATTTCAAGGATTGTTCCGCTTTCTTCAGCCTGTATCTCATTCATGAGCTTCATGGCCTCGATAAGGCAGAGTGTGTCACCCTTCCTTACATGGCTTCCGACTTTCACGAACGGATCTGCATTCTCTGCAGGAGAGGCATAGAAAACACCGACCATTGGAGATGTGAGGATGTTTCCTTCTTCCTTCCTGATCTCGGGTTTTTCGTCCTGGACAATCACAGTCTCGCTCTGATGAACAGGAACAGGCTTGCCGCCTCTCTCAAGGCGGAGTTCATAGCCATCTTCCTTGACTTCAAGTCCTGTGAGATCGAGTTCTCTCATGAGGCCTGCATATTTTCTGATAGCTTCTTCTTTCATCAGACCCTCCTGAATGCAAGGCATGCATTATGGCCGCCGAAACCAAGTGAATTGGAAAGGGCAATATCGATCTTCTTCTCGCGGGCCGTGTTCGGTACATAATCAAGGTCACAGTCCGGATCCGGCTCAAGGAGGTTGATCGTAGGAGGAATGATTCCTGTCTCAAGCGCCTTCAGACATGCAATTGCCTCAATCGCACCTGCAGCACCGAGCATATGGCCTGTCATGGATTTTGTGGAGCTTATGACTGCCTTTCTAGCATCTTCTTCTCCGAGAGCTCCCTTGATGGCGATTGTCTCACCTTTGTCATTGAGCGGAGTTCCTGTTCCATGTGCATTTATGTAAACGCTCTCTCCAGCTCTGTAGCCGCCTTCCTTCATTGCCTCGAGCATTGCTCTTCTTCCGCCATCTGCATCCGGACGTGGTGCCGTGATATGGTATGCATCGCAGGTTGAGCCATAGCCTACAACCTCTCCATAGATCTTTGCACCTCTTTTCACTGCATGCTCATATTCTTCAAGTACAAGTGCTGCAGCACCTTCTCCGATGACGAATCCTGCTCTTCTTCTGTCAAATGGCAGTGAAGCGGCATTAGGATCGGTTGCGGTTGAGAGTGCCTGCATGTTTATGAATCCTGCAACTCCCGGCTCTGTGATTGCGGCTTCTGTTCCTCCTGTGATTGCAGCATCCGCATATCCGTGCCTGATAGCTCTCAGTGCTTCTCCGATGGCATTCGAGCCGGAAGCACATGCCGTGACAGCAGGAAGGGCCGCATTCTGGCAATTGAAACGGATGGCGATCATGCCTGCAGCCATGTTGGCAATCATCATAGGAACAAAGAATGGGGAGACTCTTCCCGGTCCTCTCTGGAGAAGCTTGTTATGCTCTGCCGTGAAGGTCTGGATACCGCCGATTCCGCTTCCGAAATAGACTGCTATCCTCTCCGGATCGAGAGTCCCGATGATTCCGCTTTCCTCGACTGCCTGCACGCTGGATGCGATGGCAAACTGAGCGAATCTGTCAGATCTGAGTGTGTCAGACTTCTCCATCCAGTCGCGTGCATTGAAATCTTTGACTTCGGCATCAAGTTTTGCTTTGTAGTCCGTTGTATCGAAGTATGTGATCTCTCCGATTCCGCAGCGTCCATTGATCATGCTTTCCCATGCCTCGCTGACGCTGTTTCCGATTGGTGTTATTGCTCCTAGTCCTGTGACTACGACTCTTCTGTATTCGCTCATTTTTCTCTCCTTACATCGCGATGCCGCCATCGACTCTCAGCACTTCTCCTGTGATATACGGAGAGGTGAGGAGGAATACGACTGCGCTGGCAACATCTGAAACATCACCCATTCTTCCAAGAGGAATGGTTCTGAGAAGTTCTGAATTGTCCTCTGTGATGTTCTTTGTCATATCTGTTCTGATGAATCCCGGTGCTACTGCGTTGCATGTGATGCCCTTCGGCGCAAGCTCTCTTGCGGTGGATTTCGTAAGTCCCACGATTCCAGCCTTTGATGCAGAGTAGTTTGCCTGGCCTGCATTGCCCATGAGACCGGATACGGAACTGATGTTGACGATCCTTCCGCCTTTGTTCCTGATGAAAAGGGCTGCAGTGTGACGGATCATGTTGAAAGCACCCTTGAGGTTGACGTTGATAACATTGTCCCAGTCCTCTTCCTTCATGAAAGCAATGAGACCATCACGTGTGATTCCTGCATTGTTGACAAGGGCCTCGATATTCCCGAAGTCCTTCCTTATTTCAGCAACAACAGCCTTTGTATCTTCGAAAGAAGCGACATTGCATATATATGCTTTTGCCTTGACGCCTTTTGCCTCACAGTCCCTTACTGTATCTTCGGCTTCATTTGCATCTCCGACATAGACTATTGCTATATCATAGCCAAGAGCTGAAAGGCAGAGTGCGACCTCCCTTCCGATACCTCTTGATCCACCTGTTACTATTGCTGTCTTATTCTCAGCCATTGCTGACCTCCGAAACGATATTCGCGATGCTCTGGGCATCGGATACGTTGTAAGTCCTGACGTTCTTATCGATTCTCTTGATAAGACCTGTGAGGGTAGTTCCCGGTCCGATTTCAATGAATGTATCAATACCGTTTGCAATCATCTCACGGACAATGGAAACCCATCTCACAGGGGACTCAATCTGCTTCGAAAGAAGATGCTTGACATCTCCTTCATATTTCTTTCCTGTCACATTCGAATAGATATCCATTCTGGATTCTGCAAATGTGTATTTCTCAAGTTCACTGGCAAAGGCAACTGCAGCGTCGTGCATGAAAGGCGAGTGGAAACCACCAGAGACATTCAGTCTCATTGTCCTTCCTCCCTCTTCCTTTATCTTTGCCTCAAAATCTCCGATGGATGATTCTGATGCCGAGACAACAACCTGCCCCGGAGAGTTGTAGTTGACCGGATATACCTGGCTGAAAAGCGCTGCTGTATTCTCAACACACTCATCTGAAAGCTTGAGAACCGCATCCATTACCGCAGGATGTTTCTCAGCTTCTCTCTGCATCAGTTCTGCACGTTTTGTGACGATTCTGAACCCATCTTCCTCTCCGGTTATTCCGGAGTATGCGAGCGCTGCGATCTCTCCAAGGGAGAAACCTGCCACGGCATCTGCTTCAATGCCTGCTTCTCTCAGCGCCTCTGCTGCCGCAATTTCTGTAAGATACATGCAAGGCTGGGTATTCACTGTTCTCTTCAGTTCATCCGCATTACCCTGAAAGCACATCTCAAGTGTTCCCGGGCGTATGGAATCCAGCTTGTCGGAAACTGCTTTTGCTGCAGCCGATGATTCATACAGATCCCGGCCCATACCTGGAAACTGTGCCCCCTGGCCGGCAAAGACGAATGCTATTTTACCCATTTCATGGCTCCTCTAAGGACAGGTTCCGCACCTTCGATCACTTCCTTCACGATTTCTGCCGCTGGCTGCACTTTGTTGACCATTGCTGCTATCTGTCCCGCAAGGAAGCATCCGTTCTGTATGTCCCCATCCTTCACGGCCTTTCTCAAGGCACCGGTTCCGAGAGCCTCAAGCTCCTCATCCGGCATTCCTCCGAACTCAGCCTTTGCATATTCGCGTGCGAAAGTAGTCCTGAGGGAACGCACCGGGTGACCGAGTTTCTTTCCCGTAACCATTGTGCAGAGATCACCGGCTTTGATGATTTTCTCTTTGTAGACCGGGCTTATCGAGCACTCCTCTGCAGAGAGGAATCTCGTTCCCATCTGTACTCCTGCAGCTCCAAGCATGAAAGCAGCTGCTACACCTCTTCCATCTGCGATGCCACCTGCCGCGATGACCGGAAGATCCGTTGCATCTACTACAAGAGGTACAAGAACCATCGTTGTGAGCTCTCCGACATGCCCGCCGCTCTCACCGCCCTCTGCGATAAGTGCAGAAGCTCCAAGCCTTGTCATGAGCTTTGCCATGGCTACCGATGCGACGACCGGAATGACCTTTATTCCGGCATTCTTCCATGCCTCCATGTACTTTGACGGATTTCCAGCGCCTGTTGTCACTACAGCGACCTTTTCCTCGGCCGCAACCTGTGCAACCTCATCTGCATATGGACTCATAAGCATGATGTTCACACCGAATGGCTTGTCTGTAAGTGATCTTGCAGTCCTGATTTCCGAACGTACATAGTCAGCAGGTGCATTGCCAGCAGCAATAATGCCAAGGCCGCCTCCATTGGAGACGGCTGCAGCAAGACGACCATCAGCTATCCAGGCCATACCTCCCTGGAATACCGGATATTTAATACCCAGCATTGAGCATATCGGGGTCTCAATCATCGATTAGTTCTCCTTGTTCTGGATGAAGGAAACAAGGTCTCCGACTGTCTCGATCTTCTTGTCAAGCTCAATAGAGATTCCAAGCTTGTCCTCAAGCTCCATGAGAAGCTCGACTGTATCGAGTGAGTCAATTCCAAGATCGTGGAATGTGCTCTCCATCTTCACATCATCTGCACTGCAGTCCGTTCTCTCTGCAACTGTCTCTGCAATTGCCTTGAAGATTTCCTGTTCTGTCATGTTAGAACTCCTTTAGCTGAATGCTGATAATACACTTTGACAAAATTCTGGTTTTTGTCAATAAAAAATCTGTTAACTTTCTTCTCTTCGCGCGGGAAATGAATATAAATTGTCACATCACAAACAACAGCTAGCTAAAATGCACTATGCCTAGTTAATGCATTAAACAGATATATTCATTTTAAAATGTTTACTTTTGAGATTTCCATGATATTGCTTGAAAGGAATGCTGACACTTCAAACAGGGGGTGTCATGATGGCTTCATGTTTCATTCATAATAAAGGATCCCGATGCATGACAACACCGATGTATAAATATCTACCTCTTCATGAATTTGTTCCAGAAAGAGAGAAATCGTTCAATTGCCGGCTTCATGCTATGGCCTGACAATCAGATTGTAGAACGATTTGATCCAAAAGGAGGTCAGATATGAGGAAAGCTTTAGCGCTTCTTCTTGCTTTGGCAATGGTCGTATCTCTCTTTGCTGGAGGTGCTGGAGAGAGCGGAGACAAACAGATTGTCATCGAATTCTGGACACATGAGGATGTCAACAGACAGGCTCTTGAAGATAGATATATCCAGGAGTTCATGGAAACGCATCCTAACGTTACAGTCAATGTCACAAGACAGGCTTCAACAAAGCTCATTGAGCTTGTTCAGACTGCATTCGCAGCTGGAGAAGGTCCGACCATGTTCAACCTCTCCATAAGTGATGAGTATCCGTACATCGTTGCAGGACGTGTTGCACCTGTCGATTACGAAGCTGCAGGATATGCAGATGCCCAGGCAATCCATGATGCATACCTCGATGGAATGATCGATCCAGTCACATATGACGGGGAAGTGTATGGTCTTCCTCTCGAGCTTACGAACTGGTGTATCTTCATCAACAAGAAGGTCTTCCGCAGTGCAGGTCTCGATCCGGAGACTGATTACCCGAAGACATGGGAAGACATGGTCGAGCTTTCAGAGAAGCTTGTCATCCGCGATGGTGACATCCTTGTCAGAAGAGGCTATGACTTCAGATATCCTTATTACCTTGAGACGCTCGTTCCAATGGTAGAGCAGCTTGGTGGTCAGCTTGTAAGCGATGATGGTACAGAGGCCATCATAGGCGAAGAGGCATGGGTAAAGGTTCTTACATTCATGCAGCAGTGGGGACCGAACGGACTGAACCTTGGTTCTCCTACATATACCAATGCACGTTCTCTCTTCAATAAGGACAACAATGATATCGCAATGGCGACAACAGGTCTTTATCAGGAAGCAAGAATCAAGGCTGACAACCCTGAATTCTATGAGTCCGGAGAGTGGATGGTCGTTCCGTTCCCTGTCTTCGAGGATGCTGTAAATGATGTGGCAGCCTGCTATTATGGCCACTACTACATGGTCAATGCAGATGCCGATGAGGCAACTCAGAAGGCAGCATGGGAACTCATTGCCTACATGCTTTCCCATGGAGAGGAATATCTTACTGAAGTTCAGCTAATCCAGCCTACAAAGGCTCTTATGGAATCAGAGACCTACAAGAACATGCCATATTCCGATGTCTTCCTCGGAGATTTCGAGAGAGGTCATGTTGTGTACTACGGAGCAGCTTCCGCTGAATTCCAGGCACAGCTCAGAAATGCGGTTGAGGCCGTAATGCTTCAGGGTGTTTCACCGCAGCAGGCATATCTCGATCTCAAGGCTAACTGCCAGGAGATTCTCGAAGAGGCTTGATAACACCTTCATGCCCGGGTTTTTCCCGGGCATGATGAAGGAGGATGATGTGGGAAGAAAAGGCTACAGCATCGAGCGCAAGCAGGCAAAATGGGGCCTTATATTCACGATTCCCTGCCTGATTTTCTTTGCGATTTTCAGTTTTTATCCAATCATAAATGCATTTGTTACATCGCTTACGGACAGAAGGGCGATCGCACGGACCAGCGAATTCGTCGGTCTGGAGAATTACATCTATATATTCACGAAAGATAATGGAGGATTCCCGTTATCGAATTCCATAAGGGCAACGCTTATCTTCACCATCGGAACTTTCATACCGATGATCGTTGCCTCATTGATTATTGCAACATTTCTGATGCAGCTCAGGAAAGACAGATACAGAGGCTTTTTCCAGCTTATGTACTATACTCCTGCGGTTCTTTCATCTGTCGTTGCTGCATCAATCTGGATGATCATCTTCGATCCCCGCGGATTGATGAATCAGATATCCAATTTCGTAATGCGGACATCGGGCGTTGATTACAACTGGCTTGTTGATTCAACAATGCTGCAGATATCAACGATGATGATCTATTTCTGGAAGTATATCGGCTATTTCGTGATCCTGTTCATAACAGGACTTGCCTCGATTCCCAATACAATCTATGAGGCTGCCACAGTCGATGGTTCTTCCAGATGGCATACATTCTGGAAGATAACGCTTCCGCTTCTCAAACCAACCACTGCAATGGTATCAATCATGGCCATGCTGCAGTGTCTCAAGACATTCAGTACGCAGTATATGCTCCATCAGGGTGGCTCATCGCGCTTCCCGATAGATGTCATAACGATGAACATCTATTTCACCGGTATCAGGAACGGACGCCTGGGAAGGGCTAGTGCCATGTCCATCGTGCTTTTCCTGATCATGCTTGTGTTCACATACATACAGCTTCGCCTGACACGTTCAAGCGAGGATGTCGAGTACTAAGGAGGATCCAATGAATAAGTTTGTCGGTAAAGTAACGATAGCTGAAGTCCTCATATGGGTCCTGCTGATCCTTGTCCTGCTTTTCACGATCACACCGATCATTTTCATGATTGTCGCGTCATTCATGGATGCAAAACAGATTCTTGCAATGCCTTTCTCATGGATCCCTTCCAGAGAATACTTCACATCCCAGGACAGGACATTCTTCACGAATTTCCAGCGCGCGATCATGGGAAACAATGCGAACCCCATCTTCTTCCGCAACCTTCTCAATTCCCTGATTGTCGCCATAACAGACAGTGTCACGACGGTATTCCTGGCATCTCTTTGTGGCTATGGCCTTGCGAAATTCAGATTCAAGGGCCGTAATCTCATCTTCCTTGCCATAATGTCAACGATGATGATTCCATTTGAAGCAATCATGATTCCGCTTTATATGGTAGTATCAGGAATGAAGATGATTAACACATATCGAGGCATGATTATTCCTTTCATGGTTTCCGCATTCGGAGTATTCCAGATGCGGCAGTATCTTCTGACATTCCCTTCCGAATATCTCGATGCTGCAAGAGTCGATGGTCTTTCTGAACCGAAGATATACTCACGCATCGTGCTTCCGAACTCGAAGCCCGTTATAGCAACGCTCGGAATTCTCTCGTTCCGTAATCAGTGGGACAATCTTCTCTGGCCGCTGCTTGTCGCGCAGAGTGAGACCATGAAGACGATTCCTCAGTACATCACGAAGTTCAGCGAGGAGAAGATGACGGACGAGGGTGCGATGATGGCATGTGCCTTCCTCGCGTCGATTCCGATGTTCATTCTTTTCTTCACCCTGTCAAAATACTTCCTTGGCGGTGCTGCTGTATATGATTCGCGCAAAGGCTGAATTTCTCATATTTTTTCTCCTTATCATCCTTCTTCCCTCCTGTTCAGGGGAGAAGGATGTTTCTGTTTCAATTGAATACTGGACCCATGCGGACGAGAACAGGAGAGCTCTGGAAGAGCGGCTTATCGAAGACTTTGAGAAGGAGAATCCAGGCGTTGAGGTGATACGCACGGAGTATGGCTCTGCAGAGCTTCTCACAATGATCACCGCAGCCTTTGAAGCAGGTGAGGGGCCGGATCTTTTCAATCTGCCTTCCGAGGAGATTTCTTCTCTGCTGTATGCGGGGAAGCTGGATGAGGCGGATGTGTCAGCTCTGGGTTATGAAACATCGGAAAGCCTTATTGAGGCCTACATTCCTTCTTCATTCTCATCCGTGATGCTCGATGGGAAAATCTATGGAGTTCCCCTTGAATACACAATCTGGTGTCTCTATGTGAACAAGACTCTTTTCGAGGAGTGCGGATTGCCTGCATCTGCTGTTCCTGCAACATGGCAGGAGATGCTTTGGGTTGCCGATAAGCTCACCATCCGTGACGGTGGCATACTGCTTCGCCGCGGCTTCGACTTCCGCTATCCGTATTATCTGTCGTTCTTTGTTCCGATGGTCAGGCAGTTAGGGGGGGATATCTTCGCTCCGGACGGCAGTGTCATCTATAATGACGAGGCGTGGGAAGAAGCGCTTTCATTCATGCGTGAATGGGGACCGCTGGGACAGAACCTCGGTTCTCCCACCTATGTCAATGCCAGGGAGCTTTTCAATTCAGAGGAAATCGCAATGTGTCTTTCCGGGCTTTATCAGGAGAACAGGATACAGCAGCAGAATCCCGGATTCTTCGCCTCCGGAGACTGGATGGTCGCTCCTTTCCCTGTGTTCGATAACGCTGTATCCGATGATGCTGCCTCCCCATACTTCCATTATTTCATGGTGAATGCAGAAAGCGATGATGACACACGCTCTGTCTCCTGGAAGCTTGCAGGGTATTTTGCTCTCCATGCGGAGGATTATCTTGAGGAGATCGGGCTTGTGATGCCGCTTTGCAGGATCATGGACTCCGATGCTCTTCTTTCAAAACCATATGCTGATATCTTCCTCAGTGACATGAAGAGAAGCCATGTGATTTATTCAGGTCCGCACGCATCCGAGCTGCAGAATCTGATAGGAGAGGCAGTGGAATCCGTGATGCTTTATTCTGTTCCGCCGGAGAAGGCTGTACAGGCTCTCAGGGCAGAAGCTGAAAGCCTATTCTGAATTCCTGTATTCTGACGGTGTCTTTCCCATGAAGCGCCTGAAGATTTTCGTGAAATATCCTGGCGTGACAAAGCCTGTAGCCGTTGCTATTTCCGTTATGTTCATTCCGGTGTCCCGCAGCAGAGGAAGTGCCTTGTTTATCCTGACGATGCTCAGATACTGCAGGAAATTCATTCCCGTCTCTTCCTTGAAAAGCGCGGAGATGTAGTTTTCCGTCACGTGCGTGAGCGAGGCAATGTCCTGCAAGCCGAGGCTTTCACTGTAATTCTCGTTTATGAAATCTATCGCCATGCGTATCGTGTGGTTCTTCACGTTCTGAGGAAGCTCTATGCCCATGTCGCTTCCGACAATGCTTTCCCGGCTTTTCTCCTCATCAAGGATCATATCCCTCAGCTTTTCCACAGATGCAATGAGTTCTGCACTGTCCACAGGTTTCTGAAGATAGTCGAATACCCCGAGACGGATTGCCTTCTGCATGTAGCTGAAATTCGTGTATCCGGAAAGTATTATTCCATGCTCGACAGCGGCATCTTCAAGCATCTCAAGGCCTGTCTTTCCAGGCAGGCGGATATCAGTGATCACGATATCAGGTTCGAGTTCTTTGATGATTCTCTCTCCGTCTATGCCGTTCTCTGCACATCCGAGTACCTCAAGATCCATTGTTTCCCATGGAATTGTCAGGCAGAGCTCCTCAAGAATCAGAGCCTCATCTTCGACAAGGACGATGCCAAGCTTCCTCACTTTTCTTCTCCCTCCGGCAGAACTATTCTGACTTCTGTTCCCTTTCCGATAGCAGACTGAATGCTGAATGTGAATTCATCCCCATATCTGAGCTCCAGTCTCCTCCTGATATTATAAAGCCCGGAATGGCCTTCTTTGACAAAATCATTTGAAAGCTTCCTGGTATCGAATCCGAGGCCATTGTCTGAGACCGTGATTACCAGATTGCCATTCTCCTCATCAACTGTAATTGCAAGCTGCCATTCCCCTGTCTTTTCCTCGAGCCCGTGCGTCACTGCATTCTCTGCAAGCGGCTGGATTATGAGGCGGGGTATGATGACGGATTTCAGCTTCTCCGGACATGTGATGTTATAGATGAGCCTGTTTCCGAAGCGTATTTTCTGAATCATCAGGTAGCTTTCAGATAGCTCAAGCGCATTCTGTACGGTTTCTTCCGATGCATGATTGTCTATGCTGTATCTGAGAAGCTTCCCAAGCCGCATCGCTATCGTGTAGATCTGCTCCTCCCCATGCAGCTTTGCAAGTGCCTTGATTGTCGAAAGCGTATTGAAAAGGAAATGTGGATTGAGCTGGCTCTCCAGTGCCTTTCTCTCTGCCTCAGCTCTCTTTGCCTCTTCCTCCCTCTGTCTCTCCACAAGTGTCTCGATACGCTTCACCATGATATTGAACGTGATTGAAAGGTAATCGAATTCATAGATACCCGTCGTGTTGAGCTTTGTCGTGAAATCTCCCTTCTCAAAGCGTTTCATTCCTGAACTGATGAGAGAGAAGCGCTTGGAGATCGAGCGTGAGAATACGAGTGTCAGAAGTATCGATACGGTAATACCCGCTCCAAGGCTGAGAAGAAGGTAAAGCATTACGGAATTGAAGCCGGATGTCATCATTTCCATGCTCATCACACCGACGATTGACAATTCCGATCCCGCAATAGGGCGTACAATGAGGTTCTCACCATCGATGAGGGAGGGAAATGCGGAGAATGAACCGTGGCGCTGAGGATGAAGGACGGAGAATGCCTGATATGTGCTGCTGTCTGTCAGTATGATGTCTGCAAAGAATCCGTCATTGCCTATGGACCCTGCTAACGCATCGGTGTATACATCTATAATCGCATATCCTTTTGTCCCTATGCGCCTCAGCAGCGTGAATGCAACCTGATAGCCGTTCTCGACTCTGTGGTCAGAGATTGATATGAACCATGCCTTGTCCTTGTTTGCATTCCTTTCCGCAAGGGATATCACATTGGTCTCATCCCATGCATTGCTGTGAATACGTGTGTCGTATTTCTCAGGGAAGCTGTGTGTTGATATCCTCACGCTGCCGTCTATCGCCACAATTGAGAGCGAGGCAAGATAAGTATCTCCGGACATGATGGAATATATGTCGGAGTATATTGCCCTCGCATCATCGTTTTCCGGCTGCTTTCCGCTTTCAAGTGCCTGAAGCACCTTGCTGTTTGAAGCGACGAGATAGGATTTGTGCCTGTAGTCTTCTATCAGGGACTGCACTGCCGCGGCATCGCCTTCGATGAGAAGCGAAGCCTGTTCATCAAGCACTCTTCTGAATGTCCTCTCTCCTGAAAGGAGATAGAATGAGAGAAAGATTATAAGCGGTATGAGCATTACCGTCATGAAGTAGAGTATCAGTCTTCCTGAAAGTGTCTTCCTTCCTCTCATCGTGCAGCAGGAATCTCTGCATAGACTCTGAATGTGCCATCTTCTGCAGTGATTTCTATCTTTCCTCCCATGCGGATCACAGCTTCCTTTATATTCTTTATGCCGAGTCCGTGGTTCTTCTTGTCATCCTTTGATGATACGAATGAGCCATCCTCAGCCTTCTTTATCTCATTATCGTAATGGTTGGTCACTGAAAAAAGAAGCTTCTCCCCGTCATCGAGCATCTCAAGCTTTATCTTCCTGTCAGGTGGCCTCGCCTCGATGGCGTTGTCCAGAGCATTTGAGATGAGCGTGCAGAGATCTATTTCCGTATCATCTGGCTTCGCCGTTATATCTGTCTTGATCTCCAGCTCTATTCCCTCAGCTTCAGCTTTCTGTTTCTTGTAGTTCAGGATCGCATTTATAAGAGTGCTTGGGGTATATTGCTTTGTAAGCTCTGAAAAACGTGTGCCTATCTCCTTCAGATACTCCATTGCTTTACCGTAGTCGCCTAGATCAAGATATGTGGCCACGACAGTAAGGTGATTCATCAGATCATGCTTGAGTTTTCTTATCTCCTGCTGCTGGGCCTCGATGCTCTGATAGTATTCTCCTCTTGCCCTCAGCTTGGAATTCTCTTCTGCAAGCTTGGCACTCCTTCCCATCTGATAGAGCAGTGGAAAGATGACTGTCGAGAGCGCTATGGAGAAGAATGTCAGCATCTGACGCAGCAGTGGATTGTGAGGAGGGCTTGCCACCAGTGAGAGTATTATTACAGATGGAGAGAGCGCGATGAATGTCGCGTAGTTCCACATTCTCTTTGAGAACGATTGCAGGTACATGCTATCTGATACCTGATGAAAATACACGCGGAAGATACTGAAATAGAGACTTGCGAGGATTATCAGGAGGACAGCAATCACAAGGGTAAGCAACGAAGGCATGTTGCTTGAGATTATCCTCTGTATCCACCACGTGGAGAGGTATGACCATGATCCGATTACGGAGAAGAAGATCACGGAGAACGTGATAGACTCCTCTGTTCCCGCCTTGAAGAAGACAAAGATATACAGGATGAAAAGCAGGAAACACACGATGTAGGTCTGCACGAAATCCGGGATCACAGGAAAGAGACAGATCACATAAAGAAGGGCAGTCCGCACAAAAACCGATAAGTGCGACTTGAATCTTGGCTTCATGAAAGCTGGAAGAGCCGCGCTTATGTTCCATGCAAGAATTAGAGACAGAAGCAAATGCAGAACTGCGGTCATGGAAAGAGGATAACATAAAAGGACTGTTTGCCATAGAGATTGATTGCCTTGCATCTCTTGGTTATCCTGATTCCATGAAAGTAAGAATAGTAGGAGCCGGCGCTGTGGGGGCGGTGGTCGGCTATAAGCTTCGCTCTGTATCCGATGTGGCGTTAATCGTTGATGAAAACCGTAAAGAACGTTATAGGAGCGGCCTTCTTATCAATGGTGAGAATGTTGTTTTCCCGCTCAGGACACCGAGAGAGGCAGACACGGCTGATCTGATTATCTTTGCCGTGAAGAACATGCAGCTTGATGAGGCGATAGCGGAGGCCCTTCCTTTCTCTGGACCTGAAACCGTCATAATGTCTCTTCTCAATGGAATAGATGCTGAGACCGTCCTTGCTGCGGCGTTCGGAGAGGAGAAGGTTGTCGCAGCATTCATCACAGATCTTTCATCCAATCATTCTGGCCTTGAAATAAACTGCTTCTCAGGAGGCGGACGGATCGTATTCGGAGAAAAGGATAACAGAAGAAGTGAAAGGGTTGAGAGAATCGCAGCCCTCTTTGATGAGGCAGGGCAGCGTTATATGATCGCAGATGACATACTCCACGAGAAATGGTGGAAGTTCATGCTCAATACATGCTTCAACACGCTCTCAGCCATCCTTGAGGCCGATTATGCCGCGATATCATCGAATCCTGATTTCATCCGTGCCGTGAGAATCGTTGCGAGGGAAGTCCAGAATGTCGGACGGGCAGAAGGCGTGATCCTTACTCAGGATGATGTCGAGGAGATCATAAAGCGTGTAACGGCACTCCGTGACCATGGCAAGACATCGATGCTTCAGGATGTGCTTGCCGGACGAGAGACTGAAAACAGATACTTTGCCGGCGCAGTCTCAAGGCTCGGCAGGAAACACTCTATAGCCACACCGATCTGTGACTTCATTTCAATACTTCTGGAGGCCAAGAGAAAATGCCTCTGACTCCAGATAAGCAGCGTGCCGTTAATTATGAGACTCTCTATGCTCTCACCGGGGACAGAGAAAGGGCCTACAAGCTCACAATGGCACTCCCTGATCCCGAAGCTCCTCTCGATACAGGAGCTGAGGTGCTTTCAGAGATAACCGGAAAGAGAGCTGAAGAGATTGTCTCAATGCGCTCTTTTGTCATGCAGGCCTTTGAAAGCGAGAGAATAGAGACAAAGGTCATTTTCCCCGAGTCTCCTCTTTTCCCAAAGCAATACGGGGATTATTTCCCTGTGCTCTATGCATCCGGTAACATGGACCTTCTCAAAGACCGTTTCCTGACGGTCCTGGGAATGCCCAGACCCTCGATGCAAGGACGTTTTGATGTGCTTCAGGTGGTACCGCATCTTGCACGGGAAGAGGCAGGATTGCTTGTCACGCTGGATGAAGGCATACCATCCATTGCGGCAGAGGCCATGCTTTCAGAAAACGGACGTGTCATTGCCGTTCTCTCAGACCCCGTCTCCAAGTGCGCCTCTGAAAAGGAAGCCAGGATAAGGGCCAGGGTCTATGCATCAGGTCTCCTCATTTCAGTATTTCCTCCCAGTGCGAAAATCGAGCGCTGGCACGTCATGATCCGCAACGGTTTCATTGCTTCCATCTCCGAAGGTGTCTTTCTTGCAGAGGAAAAGGACGGGGGACCTTCATGGTCCGTTTTCGACAAGGTACTGGCAAGGGGAGGGCGTGCGATGCTCTCATCATCGATGCTTGAGGTCCCTTCATATACCTGGGCAGCGCGTCATGTCGAAAGCGGTGCGCTCACATATTCCTCTGAAAAAGACCTGAGAAGAATACTGCCGCGGCGTACGAAGGCGGAGGAAGTACCCGATCTTTTCTCTTGACCCGTTAATTGGTGCTGAATAGGATATAGCGGATAAGGAAAAAACTGATGAAAGACATCACTGCAGACCAGCTGAGAAAGCTTTATATTGATTTCTTTGTCTCAAAGGGACATAAGCAGATATCGGGAGCATCGCTCATTCCGGAAAATGACCCTACGGTTCTTTTCACGACCGCAGGCATGCATCCTCTTGTTCCATACATCCTTGGCGCAGAGCATCCTGCCGGAACAAGGCTCTGTGATTACCAGAAATGTATCAGAACCGGAGATATCGACAGCGTAGGGGATCCGCATCATCTCACATTCTTCGAGATGCTCGGTAACTGGTCTCTTGGAGATTATTTCAAGAAAGAGATGATAGGATACAGCTTCGAGTTCCTTACAAAGGTCCTCGGCATTCCTGTTGACAGGCTTTCCGTGACGGTTTTCGAGGGAGACGATGAGGTTCCTCGCGATACAGAAGCGGCTGCAAGATGGGAAGAGCTTGGAATAGACAAGAGCCGTATCTACTTCATGCCACGTGAGGACAACTGGTGGGGACCTGCAGGAGAAACAGGACCTTGTGGCCCTGATTCTGAGATGTTCTTCGATACAGGACGTCCTGCATGCGGTCCTGACTGCAAGCCTGGCTGCAAGTGCGGCAAGTACTTTGAGATCTGGAACGATGTCTTCATGCAGTACCGCAAGGAAAAGGACGGTACTTTCCATGAGATGGAGAGAAAGTGCATCGATACAGGAATGGGCATTGAGAGGACTGTTGCGGTTCTTCAGGGAAAGAAGAGTGTCTATGAGACAGAGGTTTTCCAGCCCATAATCCATGAAATCGAGGCACTGTCAGGAAAGAAGTACGGAGAGAATGAGGAAGATGACATCTCAATCCGTATCATCTCCGATCATATCCGCACATCAGTCTTCATTCTTGGGGACCAGAAGGGCGTTGCACCTTCCAATGTCGGTCAGGGCTACATTCTCCGCCGTCTTATCAGAAGGGCAGTGCGCCACGGAAAGAAGATTGGAATCGATCATCAGTTCCTCTCAGGTCTTTCCGATGTTGTCATCAATCTCTACAAGGAGCCTTATCCGGAGCTTCTTGAGCACGATAAATTCATCCATGAAGAGCTTGAGAAGGAAGAGGAGAAGTTCTCAATCACGCTTACAAAGGGTGAGAAGGAGTTCGAGAAGATGCTTCCGAACCTTCTCAAAGGAAAGGACAGAGTCATCTCCGGACGCCTTGCATTCCGCCTTTATGATACATATGGTTTCCCTATTGAGCTTACGAAGGAGCTTGCCGCTGAGCATGGTTTCACTGTTGATGAGGCGGGTTTCCACGAAGCATTCGAGAAGCATCAGGCTCTCTCCCGCGCAGGAGCGGAGAAGGAGTTCAAAGGCGGTCTTGCAGATCACAGTGAGCTCACCACAGCCCTTCATACTGCAACCCATCTTCTTCATGCCGCACTTAGAAAGGTTCTTGGAACCCACGTCGGTCAGAAAGGCTCAAACATCACGGCAGAAAGGCTCAGATTCGATTTCACACATCCTGCTCCTATGACCAAGGAGGAGATTCAGGAAGTCGAGGATCTTGTAAACGAGCAGATCAAGAGAGATCTTCCGGTTACTGTCGAGACCATGACTCTCGATGAGGCAAGAAAGGCTGGAGCAATCGCATTCTTCGATTCAAAATATGGTGAGAAGGTCACTGTATATACAATCGGGGATTTCTCCAAGGAAGTCTGTGGCGGTCCGCATGTTACACATACCGGAGATATGGGGCACTTCCACATACTCAAGGAGCAGTCATCATCTGCAGGTGTAAGGCGAATAAAGGCAGTACTGGAGAAGTAATGCATTAGTATCAGGGCAGGGCAGCTTCAAGCTCTGCCCTGTTTTCATCAGTACATCTTGCCGAGTATCATATGTACTGCTTTCTGTGGAAGGATGCGGAGGAGAAGCATCAGAACGGAGTATTCCATTCCTATGGGTTTCCTTACAGGAGGATTCTTCCTTGAAGCAGCTTTCAGTGCCGCTTCTGCAACCATCACGGGGCTTTTCCCATTCTGTTCATCCATCTCCATTTTCCTGATGGCTTTCTCTGCCTCATCTCTGTAGACGGAGTTTTCCGGAATGTATTTCTGGCGCTTCGATGTGAAACCGGTTTTTGTGTCTCCCGGTTCCAGCAATACTGTCATAATCCCATGTTTCCTTCCTTCCATCCGTAGTGCTTCGGCATATGCTTCAAGTGCATACTTCGAGGATGAGTAGTGGCTCTGGAAGGGAATAGGGACCCTTGCTGCTATGCTGGACACAAAGATTATGAGTGAACGTTCGTTTTCCCTGAGAAGGGGAAGGAATATGGAGTTCACGAGCATCGGGCCGAAGTAATTCACATCCATCTCTTTTCTGGCAAGCTCTACAGGGACTTCTTCTGCGCTTCCTGCTATTCCGTATCCTGCCGCATGTATGATGATTGAGAGCGAGGGTATTCTCTCTTTTACTGCAATAAGTGAATCCCGGTCTGTGACATCTGCCTTTATCTGTATGAGTTTTCCGCTTCCGGTTTTTTCTTCTTTTTCCTCTATGCTTCGGCTGATGCCATACACTGTGTAGCCGTTTCTCGCGAAAAGCATGGCAGTTTCCCTGCCGATACCGCTTGATGCGCCTGTTATAAGGACGTTTTTCCCATATATCTGTTTTGCCATGGCATGATGGTAGTCAGTTCTTTCTTTTCAGTCATCATCACGGAGATGGAATTCCACTCCATACTTCTTGTCGAATTCCTCTGAGTTCTTCCTCAGCATCTCGGAAGCGAGCTTCGCCGCCTCTGCCTCGATTGATCTTGACTGGTCGTCACTGAGGAAAAGCTCGTCATATCCAACACCGAAGTATTTTGCGATGACATCCATGGTATCTGCAGAGGTAAAGGATTTGCCTGTCTCAATGTCCCCGATATGTTTCGGGGTCATTCCAAGCACCTCTGCCAGTTTCTCCTGTGTAATATGTCTTTCCTTCCGCAGCCTTCGGAGATTCCTGCCGAATATGATTGCTGCAGAGCTGTTTTTAACGACCTTCATCACATAAGGAGTTTAAATATGCTGAATGCGCATAACAATTAAGTGAAAGTTATGTTTTGTTTCTGTCAATACAACCTTAAATGTTGTATTTATAACTTTCAGGTGATAATCTCCTGATGGGAAATCTCCCCTTTTTTGCCCACGGGTTATCCGAAGCCAGTGGGCGTTTTTTATCTCCGTCCAGCTTTGGTTTCTGTGGCAAGCTGGCCACAGGCTCCGCTGATGCTCTGTCCTTTTGATCGTCTTATCGTATAGTTTACCCTGAGTTTCCTGAGGTCGTTCTCGAATGCTCTTATCTCACTGTCTTCAGGAGCTCTGAACCCGAGGTCCGGAACAGGATTCCATGGAATGAGATTCACAAGGGCATCAAGTCCTTTGCAGAATTCAGCAAGCTCATCTGCGCTTTTGTGCGATGTGTTGATGCCGCCAAGCATGCAGTATTCAAGAGTCAGCCTTCTGTCCTGATGCCGCTGGAAGGATATCAGCGCATTCTTGAGCTCTCTGAGAGGGTAGGTCCTGTTTATTCTCATTATCTCGGACCGCGTCTCATCATCTGCAGCAACAAGGGAGACAGCAAGCCTTACGGGTATGTTCAGCTCTGTGAGTTTCCTGATTCCCGGCACCAGACCACAGGTTGAGATTGTCATCTTCCTGTACGAGATTCCGAATCCGTCTTCTCTGTGCAGCTCCTTTATGGCGTCGATTGCAGCGGTGAAGTTCATCAGCGCTTCGCCCATTCCCATGAAGACAATATGGCTTATCCTCTCCCCAAGAGATGAAAGAAGGACAAACTGCTCGACAATCTCTCCCGCTGAGAGGTTGCGGACAAGTCCCATAGTGCCCGTCTTGCAGAAGGCGCATCCCATTGCACACCCTACCTGGCTTGAAAGACACGCTGTGTATCTGTTTTCGCCATCGGAGAGGCGCACGCATTCAATGATTGCCCCATCGGAAAGCTCGACGGCGAGCTTCACAGTCGATGGAGCTGCTTCTTTTCTTATGATTCTGCTTGAGAGTGCATTGCCATATTCTGCGGAAAGACGCTCCCTGAGCGTTTTAGGCAGCGATGTCATGGCATCGAAATCGGAAATGCCTTTTATAAGATTCTGATAGATTATCTTTGCCTGAAAGGGTTTTTCAAGACAGAGACTTTTTGCTATTTCCTCATTGCTTCTGCAGAACAGGCTTTCCATATCAGCTCCTAGAACATTGAGACAATCGCGATGATGACACCGGTGATACCTTCTCCTCCGAGAAGTCCTGAGGAGATCAGGGCAGCACCTTCATCCGCTTTTGCCTTATTCTTCATCGTTTTTTTCACTATTGCCATTATAACAGCTCCGAGTGCCATTGCCGAAGAGATATAGGTCGGAAGATATACACCAAGACCGAGCGTTGCTGAAGGAACGCGGAGAAGATAGAGAAGGAGGCCGAATGCGACTCCTATGAAGAATGCCACGGAATCCGTGAGTCCTCCTGCCATTGCAGCTACAGCTGCAGCCTGAGGAGCTGGAAGCTCCGGAGATCCGAATCCTCCCATGGATGTCTTGAGAACGACAAGTGCGAATGCTGCGACTACAGCTCCTATGATACCTCCGATTCCCTCTGCCATTATCTGATAGCGGGGTTCTGTGCCGATCATTGAGCCGCTCTTGAGATCATTCATCACATCTCCGGTGAGGCCGCATGCCACAGCAACGACACCTGCAATGGAGAATGCCGCTGCAAGGGATGGGCTCATCACAGCAGATATTCCAAGAAGGACGAGGATTGCGAAGACTTCCATCGGATTGACACCGGTCTGACCTGTGAGCATTCCGGAAAGATAGGTCGTGAGGTATACGCCGATTATAAGCAAAACGCCTTCAAAAACCGTTATCTCCGTTGTTATTGCGAGAATGATGATTGCAAGTACACAGAGCACCGCGATAGCTATGATGACATTCTTCGGCACCGGGGATGATTTCCTGCTTCTGTCTCTCTTGAAGAAGGAAATGATTGCCTTCACGGCAACTCCGAGTCCTGTTCCTATCATGAGGCCGATACCGAGATTACTCCTGAATGCATCAGCCGAGGCCATGGAATCGAAAAGTCCTGTAGCGATTCCAACCGGAGTGAGGACAAAGTATCCGAGGACTGCGCCCCCGAACCACATAAGTGCAAGAACCGGCCCGATTATGGCTCCGATTCCCAGTGCCATGGGTGATACCCATACGGAAAGAGAAGGGATCATCGCAGATCCGGAGAAGAGAGTCAGCACCGATGGTATCTTGCCAAGCCCGTCACGGATGAATGTGAAAAGCGCAGATGCTCCTAGCGATGTGAAAAGAACAGGAGCGCCTTTTCCTTCCTTTCCTGCGATGAGCGTGTTGTAGGCAGCTTCTCCCATCGGGTATGGAAGCTTCTCTCGCTCTATGAAGCTTGGACGGAATATGATTGTGAATATGGTTCCGAGCACTGCGCCTGTGATTGATATTGCCATGATCGTGACAATCGAGAGCGATGCAGATGGATCTGTCATCCATAGTCCGGGAAGTGTGAATGCAAGACCTCCTGCAACCATTGCACCTGCGCTCATCAGGGTGTGGGTGCAGTTTATCTCCTCAAGTGTAGACCCCTTTGCCTTGCCAAGTATGGCCATTGAGAGAACAGTCACGAAAACTGTAGGCCAGGGGAGTGCACCCATGCGGAGGGCAACATACATGCTTGAAGCTGTGATGATGATAAGTCCGATGATTCCTGTTATGAGACCCCTTGCGGTAAGAGGTGATTTCTTTTCATTCATGGCGCGGATTTTATACTAATAAGCGGAGTGCATCCACTGAATGTGTATTTGCCCTCAGCGCGCTGTACTTTTTGCTTTTCTTAACGTAGGATTATTAATCAGATTAATTTGGAGGTACTTCAGATGAAGAAAAAAGTGCTTGTTCTCCTCATCGTTGCAGTTCTCGCAATAGCTCCGGCTATGGCAGCAACAAGAGGTTCATCTAATGACGGCTCTTTCGGAATCGGCCTTAACCTTGGTACGAACACCGGTCTTGGGATGAAGTTCGGTATGGGTAAGTTCGATATCCTTGCAAATGTAGGTCTTGGTAATTTCAACATCGATTCCAATGGTTTCAACCTTGGCGGTGATGTGGCTGTATCATATGAAGTCTATGATATTGATATCAAAGGACCTCATCACATGCCTGTCACTGTAGGTCTTGGTGCAAAGATGAACTTCAAGTTCGAAGATAATTTCGGATTCGATCTTGCTCTTGTTGTCCCTGTAGGACTTGAGTATCAGATTCCAGATGTTCCTGTCGCATTCTATCTGCGCCTGGCTCCTGGTCTGCAGATCATGGAGAACACGAAGCTTGATATCGGATTCGGATTCTCCGGCTATCTTGGCGTTCTCTGGGTCTTTGACTGATAGATTCCCGCTCAAGGAAAGAAGGACTGGTCTTTCAGAGGCTGGTCCTTTTGTATTTTCCGGCAAGTTCCTTGCGTATTCTCGCAGTGACAGTCACGCTGTCTTCTCCATAGTCTATTGCCCTTATCGTGCCGTCTTTTGCGATCCTGGTTATGATGTCGCTGTCAATTGCCTCAGTGACAGTGATGTCCATGTAGCTTTCATCTGTAGCCGTGGCCATTGCAGACAGAAGCTTGTCTATTCCTCTGCCTTCCTTCATGCTTGTCTCGACAATCAAGTACGGTTCTCTCCTGAGGGCCGCATAGGAAATATCATCATGGATCTCATCTGTTTTGTTGATCACGAGAATCCTGACTTTATCCAGCGCACCCAGCTGGGAAAGCGTTTCCTTTGTCTTTTTAAGGCAGCCGTATGAATCAGGGTGGGAGACATCTGCAACGATGATGAGGGCATCTGCTGAAAGTGCCTCTTCCAATGTCGATGAAAAAGCTTCTATTAGCACCTCGGGAAGATCTGATATGAAACCTACCGTATCTGAAAGAAGGACTTTCTGGCCGTTTGGAAGCCGAAGTGATCGTGTGGTGGTGTCCAGTGTGGCGAAAAGCTTATCCTCTGCAAGCACGCCGGCTGCTGTGAGTGCATTGAGAATCGTGGATTTTCCTGCGTTCGTGTAGCCTGTGAGAGCAAACGAGAATATTCCGTTGTTCTCCCTTTCCTTCCTTTTTGTTTTCCTTATCGCCTGTACTTCCCTTATTTCCCTGTCGAGCGTACGTATCCTCTGGTCGATGAGCCGCCGCTCAAGCTCTATTTTCCTTTCTCCTTCGCCTTTTGCGCCTCTGACACCGCCACGCTGCTGAGAGAGGTTTGCTTCCCTGTTCTGCAGCCTTGGGCGCAGATACTCGGCTTCTGCTTTCTCAATCTGCAGCCGCGCTTCTCTTGAATGGGCATTCTGGAAGAATATCGAAAGGATGACAGCCTCCCTGTCGGAAACAGGAATGTCAAGTCTTTCCTCGAGGTTTTTCTCCTGCCTGGGAGAAATGAATGTGTTTATGACAGCTTCTTCAGCATCGAATGCGAGTGCGCACTCCCTTGCTTCCTCAGTCTGTCCTGATCCGATATATGTTGATACGTTTATTTCCTTGACAGTATATGTAAGCGAGCATACGACACTCAGGGAAAGTGTCTTCAGAAGGCTCTTGGTCTCCTCTTCTCTCAATGCAGCAAGGCGTTCATCCTCGCCTTGCTTCCTGATGTTTATCAGCAATACACCCATTTGCTCAATTGTAGCACAAAGCCATCAGCTGATGATATCATCGGATCATGAACAGACTTCCTCATTGGGACATGACAGCAATATATCCCTCCCCATCATCATCTGAGTTTTATGATGATATCGCACTTCTCGATAAGAAGAGCAGCGATCTTTTCTCTGCTATTGAGACCGGAGCTTCTCTTGAGACCCTCATAGGACTTAAAGACGAATGTGACACCATTCTCATCACGCTGGATGCCTATACAAGCGCGCTGCTTTCCACAGATACAGAGAATCCTGAGTTCATAAAGAGCTCAGGAATGGTGGAGGAGGCAGGTGTAAGGTACCAGAAAACAGAAGATGCCTTTCTCCGCACCGTGGCAAAGAGAAAAGATGAATTCTCCTCTCCCTTGCTTTCAAAGTGGAAGAAGTACCTTGAATCCATACTTGTGGAGGAAAGCCATCTGATGAGCCGTGAGGAAGAAGCGCTTGCCGCAGACCTCTCTCGTTCCGGATCCTCTGCATGGGAACGCCTGATGGAGAGAGTAACGTCAACAATATCGAAAGACGGAAGGACGCTCACAGAGCTCCGTCTTCTTGCATCTGACAAGGACCGTGCTGTCAGGAAGGATGCATTCGAGAAGGAAATTGAATTGCTTTCTGAGCACAGGGCCGCGATTGCAGCATCTCTTAATGGAGTGAAGGGCACTGTGCTGACACTTGAGAAGAGAAGAGGCTGGAATGATCCTCTCGAGCGTTCCCTTTTCTCCTCTGCTATTGATGGAAGAATAATGGAAAGCCTTCTTTCTGCGATAAAGTCGTCTCTTCCTGTTTTCAGAGACTATTTCAATACAAAGGCAAAACTCCTTGGACTGGACCGCCTCGATTTCTTCGATCTCTTTGCCCCTGTGGGAAGGGCAGAGAAGACCTACTCATTTGAAGAAGCCAGAAAGACAGTCATTGAAGCCTATTCCTCTTTCTCTCCTGAGATGGGAGCGTTTGCAGAATATGCGTTCGCTCATAACTGGATTGATGCTGAGCCGCACCCGGGAAAGGCAGGAGGAGCATATGACACCTCATTCCCGAAGGTAAAGGAAAGCCGTGTGTTCTGCAATTTCGATGGAAGCTATGACAGTGTCTCGACGCTTGCCCATGAGCTTGGCCATGCCTTCCATGATTCTGTTGTCAAGGATCTTCCGCCATCTCTTTCTGTCTATCCCATGACGCTTGCAGAGACTGCCTCGATTTTCGGGGAGATGCTTGTATTTGACCATGTGCTTGAACATGCATCTTCTGATGAGGCGCTGATGGTTATTGAATCATTCGTGCAGTCGGCTGCACAGGTCATTGTCGATATCTATTCGCGCTTTTTGTTCGAGAAGTCAGTTTTTGATGAGAGAAGGACCGGTGAGGTAAGTGCAGAAAGGCTCTGTTCTCTGATGCTCAGCGCTCAGGAAAAAGCATATGGTGATTCTGTCGGCATAAAACATCCTTATATGTGGGCTGTTAAATCACACTATTACTCTGAGGCATTCTCATACTATAACTATCCATATGCTTTCGGAGAGCTCTTTGCACTCTCTCTTTATTCCCATAAAAATGAGCAGGATTTCTTCTCTGTATATAAGGACGTCCTTCTGAATACAGGAATGAAGAGCGCTGCAGAGTGTGCAGCCATTGCCGGTGCGTATATTTCCTCTCCTTCTTTCTGGGAAGGCGGAATCAGATTGATTGCAGATTATTCAAAGAGGCTTGAGTCATGGCTCTGAGAATAGAGAAAATGGCGTCGGAGGCTGTCGGAATCGCCCATGAAAACGGAAAGACAGTACTCGTAAGAGGTGCGCTTCCCGGAGAAATCGTGGAATGCAGGGCCATTGAATCAAAACCGGCGTATACGATTGCTGAGGTTGTGGGGGTTATAGAGCCTTCTCCGATGCGGCTTGAGCCACGCTGTCCGTATTATGGAAGCTGTGGTGGCTGTGATTTCCAGATTGTCTCTGAAAAAGACAGCGCTGCGATCAAGAAGGATATCCTTGTTGACAATCTCTCCCGTATTGGAAAAAGAGAAGACATTCCTGTGGACATCCCGGTGCATTATGGCTCGTTCTGCTCTTATCGTCACCGTGCTCGTTTCCATGTCGATGTCTCATCGCTGAAAACAGGTTTTCTCGGGCGAAGATCCTCCAGAATTGTCGAGATTGAATCCTGTCCGGTGATATCATCAAAGCTCAATGAATTGCTTTCTGAGAGGAAGACGCTTCTTAAAGCCGGGCGCGACGCAATGTTCTCAAACAGAGTCGATAGAGCTACAGGGTATGCAGAGGTAAGTGCATTCGAGGGAGATGATGCCATTTCTCTTGGGAATGAAGAGGTCAGTATAACGGTCGGAGGAATCCATTATCACGTGAATGCGAATGTCTTTTTCCAGTCCAACCCCTCTCTTCTCCCAGCTCTTCTTGATTTTGTGAAGGATAATGCTGAAGGGGAGAGCATCATGGATCTCTATAGCGGAGTTGGTACATTCTCAGCCCTCTTTGAAGGAAGCGGGAAAAGGGTCTATGCCGTTGAGAAAAGCAAAGGATGCCTGGGCCTTTCAAAGAAAAACGCGCCGTCAGCCCTTTCATTCACAGCAGATGTCGCGCTATGGGGCAGGAAGAGTGGCCGCCATGTGGACACTGTAATCGTGGATCCGCCACGCACAGGGCTTTCTCCAGATGCTCTTTCCCTGATTCTCTCGTGGAAGCCGGAACGTATCATCTATGTATCATGCAACAGCTCGACACTCTCTCGGGATGTAGGAAAAATGGAAGGCTATTCGATTGCAAAAGCTGCGGTTTTTGATTTTTATCCCGGAACAGGCCACGATGAGAGTGCTCTTGTCCTGGATAGGACCTGATTCGCCTGTAAAGCGGAACGTTGATTTTTCCAGGATAATGCAGGGCTACTGCCTTTGGAATTCCAAAAAAGGATTCTCGATTCTATGTATGTGAAAACATCCCTGCAGGGAGCCTTTCCTTGACTTTTAACCCAGTTCAGAAGATATTATCTGTAACTATATCAATAATAGGAGATTCTGATGAGCATTATCGAATTTATCGAAGCTAGAGAGATCCTTGATTCCCGCGGTAATCCAACCGTAGAAGTCGATGTCATCCTTGAAGATGGTTCCATGGGACGCGCTGCTGTTCCTTCCGGAGCTTCAACTGGTGTACACGAGGCTGTAGAGCTTCGCGATGGCGACAAGAAGCGCTTTGGTGGAAAGGGTGTTCTTAAGGCTGTCGACAACGTAAATAACATCATCGCACCAGCTATCGAGGGTATGGACGCTCTTGATCAGGTTGCTATTGACCGCGCAATGATCGAGCTTGATGGCACACCGAACAAAGCACGCCTCGGCGCAAATGCAATCCTCGGTGTTTCAATGGCTGTAGCACGCGCAGCTGCTGACTTCCTTGGACTTCCTCTCTTCAAGTACCTTGGTGCTTATCATGCATGTGTGCTTCCTGTTCCGATGGCAAACATCCTCAACGGTGGTGCACACTCTGATAATAAGGTTGATTTCCAGGAATTCATGGTTATGCCTATCGGCGCACCTTCCGAGCGCGAGGCTGTAAGATGGATTGCTGAAGTATTCCATGCTCTCAAGAGTGTTCTCAAGGCAAAGGGATACAACACAGGCGTTGGTGATGAGGGTGGTTTCGCTCCAGACCTTCAGTCTAACGAAGAGGCACTTGATGTCATCATGGAAGCAATCGAGAAGGCTGGATATACAGCAGGCCGCGATGGTGACTTCATGATTGCTCTTGATCCTGCATCTTCTGAGCTCTATGACGAGAAGACAGGTAAGTACACACTCAAGTGGACAACAGGCGAGCAGCTTTCATCTGCACAGATGGTTGAGCTCTGGGAGAGCTGGGTCAACAAGTATCCTATCATTTCCATCGAGGATGGAATGGCAGAGGATGACTGGGAAGGCTGGAAGCTCCTCACAGAGAGAATCGGAGACAGAGTACAGCTTGTTGGTGATGACCTCTTTGTTACAAACACAGAGCGTCTCAAGATGGGTCTTGAGAGAGGCGTTGCTAACTCAATTCTTATTAAGGTTAACCAGATTGGTACACTCACAGAGACATTCGAAGCTATCGATATGGCTCAGCGCAATGGCTATACAGCTATCGTTTCCCACCGCTCCGGTGAGACTGAGGACAGCTTCATTGCTGATCTCGTAGTTGCTCTCCAGACAGGTGAGATCAAGACAGGTTCAATGAGCCGCTCTGACAGGCTTGCAAAGTACAACCAGCTGCTCAGAATCGAGGATTACCTCGGCGACACAGCTAAGTATGCAGGCCGCGATGCTTTCAAGGTTCTCTGATTCCTTAAAAATTGCGAGTCCATGGGTCCGGTATCTCTGCCGGACCTTTTTCTTCACTGTATTTTCACAATCTTCACATTCAATGAAACACATTGCTTACTTATTATTAACAGTAGCAACACAGAATATGCTCATATAATGAGAAAACGAACAATTGTATATCACTTTGTATTGATAACTCCCCGTTACCAGCAATTAAAAAGATATAATTTTTATTGTGTATCTAATGTGTCGAATGTGAATTTAGCTTGACAGTTGAATGAAACGGTTGCTACAATCTTCACAAGAATAACGGAAAAGGGGAGTTTTGGACTTCAATTTGAGGTTCACCCCAAAATTTTTGGAGGAAGTAATGAAAAAGGTACTTGTATCTCTGCTCGTTCTCGCTCTTGCAATGACAAGCGTATTCGCAGCAGTGAATTTCTCTGGTGAGTTTGTTGCTGGCTACAACTTCAACATGGACAAAGATGGCAAGTGGACATCTCACATCATGGGACAGGATGGAACTGGATCCCATACAACAAAGCTTAACCTCGGTGTTTCCGATGAAGCTGGTATTTGGTCAATTTCAGCAGAAGGTCAGATGGTTGCTGACTCCAGGCTTGCAGGCGATATCTCCATTGATATGATGAAGCTTTTCGGAGCTGATTCCGACCTTTCTGTAAAGCTTGGTCTTTCCATGAACGACGAGCAGGTTGTTCTCAGAGCATATTCCAACCAGTCTGGAAAGAATTTTGACAGAATCAGAACAGCTGCTGATGGCCTCTGGACAAACGTAAATGTTGCTTATGGTGACCTTGTTCAGGTACAGGTTGCTGGTGCTCCTAAGCTTGAGGCTGGCAAGGAAGATGGCACAGCTGATCAGGCAAATGTCGGTGGTGGTGATCTCGTTGTTTCTGCAATGACAGCTCCTATCGATGGCCTCAAGGTTTCTGCTGGTTGGGTTCTCAATGGAGATGGACAGAACGAGTCTGGAACAGAGGGTGCTATCACAGCTGCTGCTGATGTAAACGTTGGTGCTCTTGCTGGTCTTAACTTCGACCTTGGTGCATCTGCATCTTATATCTATGGTTTCGGACCAGAGAACAGCGTTATCGCAGCTACAGTTTATGGTGGTATTGATCTTGTTAGCCTCGCAGCTGAGTGGTCACTCAACACAGCTACAGACAAGAACTTCCTCTATGTTGGTGCAGATTTCAACGTTGTTGAGAACATGCTTCTTGAAGTATTCTTCGGTGCTAACGACATTGAAGATTTTGAGAACCAGTTCTTCGTTGGTGGAACAGTTGGATACACACTCAACACAGTTACATTCAAGCTTGGTCTTGAGTATGCTGCTGGTTCTGCATTCGACTATGACCTTCCTGGTCTCTCAATCGTACCTCAGGTTTCTGTTACATTCTAATAGAGAATTACAGGTATGTAATAAATGGCCGCGGGAAACTGCGGTCATTTTTTAATCCCAATAAACTTTTATTTTTTAGCCGAATCGGCTGTTCATTGCGTATAGATTATCAGGTGATACTATGAATGAAATAATCTATACTGAAGACATGAAAGAAATTGCGACAGATATCTTTTCTTTTGAGAATTTTGTGAAAAATAATGTCGTGTATGTGGATAAGACGGAATATGCATACCGTCTTTTGAATCATTCTAAGAAGAGTTTCTTTCTTTCTCGACCAAGAAGATTCGGTAAGTCTCTCTTCTGCTCAATGCTTCACTCTCTCTTTGAAGGAAAGAAAGAGCTGTTCAAGGGACTCTATATCGCAGAGAAGACGGATTATGACTTCCGCCCATATCCCGTGCTTCATTTCGATTTCAGCGGCATGGAGATCAACGGG
>CASEGX010000085.1 GCA_949287505.1 uncultured Spirochaetales bacterium
CCATACATTCTTCCTTTTTTTGTCTCTTCTATTACATGAGAAAGCATCCTTGCGTAAGAAGAGGGATGACGGACTTTACAAAGGGCGAGGTTTGAAAGCCTGATACGTTGATATAAAGGGTGGAATGTCCGGAATTCTGACCAGACTTTTGCTGCTTTCAATGCGGCCACAACTTCCTTGTCTGGTTTGAAGTTTTTCTGCCCCATCTAAGGAAGCACGGCTCTGCCCGCTTCTGTCATCAGTCCAAGTTTTTCCAGTCTCCGTACCCTCTCTTTGTTGAGCTCTGTCCAGTCTGATGTTGCCCTTCTTGGCGAGAAACGCTGCATAGCTTTTCCTGATATCATCCGGATGGTGCTATCAATCCAGCCGAAACAGAGGGCTTCTTCCACAGCATCGAGATACCAGAAATGCTCATTGTCCACAGGTTTTCCTCTCGTTAAAAGAAGATAGCATTCAGATTCTGCAGATGAATTCTCTTCAAGCCATTTCCTGAATTCTTGCCTTGTGGTAAATGCGAGGATATTCTGATATTCCATATGATTATAATATATCCTGCTTATTAAAGAATAGGATGCCAAACCCCAAAAAATTCTATCGTTCTCACACTATTTGGCAAAACTCGATACAATTGGGCGAAACTCAAAGAGGGGCGGCTAAAATTTCCAAGGAAATACAGAGGGTGACGGAATAAGTCCTGAAAACGCCTGATTTCTGGGCTGCTCATAGCCTCCAGTCGATAACCTGATTCTGTCAAACCTCTTCGCAACTCTTTGCATATAAAGAAATAAGGAGCGGCTCCTTGGAATACCGCTCCTTGCTTTTCAAGAGAAGGCTTTGTATCACCTTCTGTGTCTTAAGATGGGCCCTGCTGGATTTGAACCGGCGACCCAAGGATTATGAGTCCTTTGCTCTAACCGCTGAGCTAAAGGCCCTGGCTGTCTATATGACAACTTGTGATAATTTATCAGCTATATGTAATAAATTCAAGGGCTTTTTGATCTCGAAATACAACAATGCATTTCACTCTTTTGTCACATTTTTGACACACTGCAATTCCGTCTGTCACGCGTGTGACAAATTGCTCTTTTTCCTACATGCCTCCTTCATTCTGATTCGAAAATTCCTTTTTCACGGTTTTTCCTTACCTCACCGGCATTATATATTTTGCCTCCCATTGTTATGTATACACCAGGCGAGAGCAGCTGGACAGAAGCAATTGCACAGCCGAGATTGAAAACCGCATCGCTGTCTTCCAGAGCATAAGGGATCATTGCTCCTGTGAATACGAAAATATGGTCATCATCTTCAGGAAGCTCTGACTCAAGAAGACGTGCGGTATTAACCATTGTATCCGTTCCATGGATTATCACAACATGCCGCTCAACAGAAGCCATTGCATTTTCTGTTATCACATGCCTCTGCTCTTCTGTCATCATGAGGCTGTCAACAGCAAGCAGTGAATCGAGATGAATCGGAAAAGTCACCCGTGCCTGATTCAGTATTTTCGGAAGATGGCTTTCCCTGAATGTGAGTTCTCCCTTCACGGCATCATATTGCTTGTCAAAAGTACCACCTGTGGTGATGATCCTTATCGTTTTGTCTTCCATATTCACAATATACCATCATATTGGTTTCCCGTTGCAGAGAATTAACATTCATTCTCTTGTCAGCTTCAGTATTAATACTTGATAATGCATCTGATATTTCCTGAGGGAGGATAAATCGTGAAAAGAAAGCTTATTGCGCTCCTTGCCATATCTCTTGTTGCTCTTTCAGCACTTTCTGCTTTTGATATCGGAGGAGACTGGACAATAAACGGTACAATTGACCAGCACCCGGAGATTCTCATCGGCTTCATTCCTACATACGGTGAGGTTACGGTAGGGTACACAGGGCTTCAGCTCATGGAAGGAAACAGGACGGAACTGCAGCTTACAGCCGGTGCCGGTTATGTTGAAAGAAGATTCTGGATAGATCCTTCTTCAGGAAAGGAAAATCGTGTGATGATTCCTCTCACATTCGATGTCCTTCAGGTTGGCTGGGGACTCAGGTTCAATCAGGGATTCCTGGAGTCTCCTGTGGGAGGAAAGGATCTTATAACGCTTTCCATAGGTTATAAAGGACGCTATGAGGATGCGATGGACTCGATGGTTGCCGGAAAGACAAAGCCCGCTTGGGGAATCGAGAGAGATGTTCCTACGATCAGTGAGTTCTTCAATGGCTTCAATCTTGATGATTCGAGGCTTTATCCGGATCTGAGAGGCAATCATCAGTATCTTGGCTCAAATCTCTTCTTCAATTTCTTCCTGGATGCGATGGAGGACACTCTCACAACAAACGATGGTTATACGCTTGAATTCCAGGCAGACTGGGCTCCATATGGTCTCAATGCAGCCCTTGATGGTAAAGGAGATTTCTATCAGTTCACTCTTGAGGCAGTAGGAGCAAAGACGCTTTATCATTATAAGACAGAGAGTATGAGCTGGTTCTCTGTTGTCATCATTGACCGCCTGAGGGCCAACTGGCTTTCCGGAGAGCTTGTGCCTACATATATCCAGAAGCTTGGTTCGCTCGGCCGTCAGGTCAGGGGATACAGCAGCTATACATATGGAACTGAGTTCTATGTCGTGAACAATCTCGACCTGCGCCTGACTGGTCCTGATATGGGTGTTGACGGACTTTCTCCGAGAATTAACTTCTTCTTTGATATCGGATATGGTGCGGGAAGATATTTCAACACGGAGAACCCCGGATCCAATTTGCTGTCATCCACAGGTGTTCAGCTGACTGTGTCCATCTTCGATATCATAGATCTGGGTTATCAGATTGCATATCTTATTCCGGGAAATACCTATAATTATGCGAAGGGAGATCAGAGGGTGTCTGGATCATTCACATTCTTCCTTGATTTCTGATCTCTTTCTTTTCTTCCCAGAATCTGACTATTCCGCTTGTGCCTTCCCGGTGTGGGCGGAATAGTATTCTCTCAAGGCGCGGCCTGTTGTAGCGCTGTATCATCATGCATGGTATGTTGACCAATGCAGTCCATAAAAGAATGCGCCTTCTTGTCGCATCCGGGGTTAATGCTGAAATTAGCAGACCGAATATGATAGCACCTTCATGGCAGAGCTCAGCCCTCACACTCTCAAGTATGAATCTTGAAAGGTATTCCTTGTCAGGATTCATTGAGAGATTCTTCTTGTCAAAAGCTCCTACAGAAGGAACATAGTCCTTCCATGCTTTAATGTGAAACAGCTTCTCATACACTCTTCCGTTTTTCTCCCATGAAAATGGTTTCAGAACGTGATATAGCTTGAGAAGTGATTCATAGCTCAGCATATTCACAAGTACAGAGGCTATGATCTGGGAGATGATCACCATAAGACCGGCTCTCCATCCCCTGAGCGGCAGCAGGCTTAAAAGCAGTCTTCTCATGAGTATGGATTTGGTTCCGTCAGAGGTTCAGGCGGCTCTACTCCTGAGAGCGCAATACGCTCTTCAGCCCATTCAAGCTGATATGCCATTACATGTCTTACATAGAGATGTACGCTGCCGTTCTCAATCTCGATGAATGGACGGAGATTGTTTTCATGCAGCCTCATGTAGAGTGTGGCAACTGTCTTTGTATCTGTATAGGTGCCCAGATCGAAGTAATACCATCCGGTATTCTCATTATTCCCCTTTCTTATGGTTCCTTCCCTTATTACGGAGATCTTGAGCTCTGCAAGTCCTGTGTCCTGCATGCCAAGGAGCTCTGCGGTGGCTTCAGTCACTGCAGTATCCCTTCCTTCAGGAAGTTCCGGGAGCGCATCAATTACAGTTGTCACGGCACTCTTTCCTGTAACAGGATTCGAGAGTTCCACAACAGTTCCCATTGGAAGGCTGTCACTGGCAATGCCACGCTGAGAATCATTGAAGAGCGTTCCGCTTTCAGTGAAATATTCCGGTTCCATGGCCGTGAACCATGAAGCTCTCTCTGCATGGAGAGATGAGATAATGAGCAATGACAATAGCAATAGTACCAGCCGTTTCATGATTCAAGTATAAAGCCCTGGAGGGGAGCGCGTCCATTGCATCGCGCTTGTTGCAAAGCCTCCTGTCTTCTGTGCATAATTCTTTATCATGAGTGAGATGCAGAATCAGAGTACACATTGGGCGGATATCACAGCTGATAAGATAATCCGCGAAAAAGGTGATAAGGATCTTTATACATGTGCATCCGGCATTACCCCGTCCGGAACCGTGCACATCGGCAATTTCAGGGAGATAATCACAGTAGAGCTTGTTGTAAGGGCTCTCAGGGAAAAAGGCAAGAACGTACGCTTCATCTACAGCTGGGATGATTACGATGTCTTCCGCAAGGTCCCAAAGAACATGCCGGAGCAGGAAAAGCTTGAGAAATATCTCCGTTTCCCTATCACGCTTGTTCCTGATACGACGGGCAGAGCCGAAAACTATGCAAGAGCAAATGAGAAGGCTGTCGAGGATATTCTGCCTGTTGTCGGAGTGCACCCGGAGTATCTTTATCAGGCAGCGCGTTACAGAGCAGGGTATTATGCCGAGGATATCAGGCATGCCCTCGAGCACCGCGATGAGATAAGGGCCATTCTCAATGAATACAGGACAGAGCCTCTTCCTGAATCATGGTGGCCGGTTGCTGTATTCTCTTCATTCACCAATAAAGATACAACGACGGTCCTTGACTGGGATGGCGCATACGGCATCACGTACAGGGATGACGAGCTGGACAAGACAGAGACCATTGATATCCGCACCACACCCAATACAAAGCTTCCTTGGCGTATTGACTGGCCTATGAGATGGGTGAAGGAAGGCGTTGATTTCGAGCCGGGTGGAAAGGATCATCTTACAGAAGGTGGTTCATATGATACCTCGAAGAACGTAGTGAAGGTCTTCGGCGGCGAGGCACCTGTGACAATGCGCTATGACTTTGTACAGATCAAAGGCCATGGAGGAAAGATCTCCTCATCCAGCGGAGATGTTGTCGACCTCTACGATGTCCTTGAAGTCTATCCACCAGAGATAGTCCGCTATCTCTTTGTCGGAACACGTCCATCTGCGGAGTTTGCAATCTCCTTTGACCTTGATGTTCTGAAGATCTATGAGGATTATGACAACACGGAGCGTATCTATTTCGGTCTTCTGCAGGTCAACGACAAGAAGAAGGAGAAGGAGAAGAGGATTTACGAGCTCTCGCAGGTTGATGGCAGCAGCATTCCTTCAGAACCCGGATACCAGATTCCTTTCCGTCATCTCTGCAACTACCTTCAGATCTATGCCGGCGATGCGGAGAAGGTCCTCGAGAGATTCCCTGATGCCACAGAAAGCCAGAAGGAAAGGCTGAGAGTGCGTATGAAGTGTGCCTGGACATGGCTTGCAAAATATGCACCGGAGGAATTCTGTTTCTCTCTCCGCTCAGATGAGCTGTATGATGCAGACGAGAAGGAGAGGAAGGCTATCAGGGAGCTTTCGGATGCTGCAGACAAGTATCTTGATACGCTTTCTGAGAAGGAATTCTCCGAATATATTTATCAGGCTGCAAAGGACAATGAGATGGAGAATGCGGATTTCTTCCGTCTTATCTATCAGGCACTTATCGGAAAGGACAAGGGACCTAAGCTTGCTTCATTCCTCAAAGCCTGTGGCCGCGAGCGTGTTGTGAGCATTCTCGGGAGGTATTGATGCGCGTAATACTTGTAAATGGTTCTCCCCGGAAGAAGATGTGTACATACACAGCTTTGACGGAGGTCGCATCTGCCCTGGAGAAGAATGGCATTGATACCAGAATCATCCAGGCCAGTACTGACAAGGATGAGATTGAGGCAGCTGCAGCCGAGATACTTGAAGCGGATGGCATTGTAGTCGGTTCGCCTGTTTACTATGCATCCCCTTCAGCTCTCACAATCAGCTTCCTCGATGAGGTTTTCAACAGGATTTCCGGCAAGATGCGGCTTAAGGTAGGTGCTGCCATTGTCTCATGCCGCCGCGGTGGAGCTTCAGCCTCATTCGATGTGATAAACAAGTATTTCTCCATTTCCCAGATGATCATTGTCTCCTCAAACTACTGGAACATGGTGCATGGGAACACTCCTGATGAAGTAAGGAAGGATGAAGAGGGCATGCAGACAATGCGTATCCTCGGAGAGAATATCGCATATGTCATCAAGTCGCTGAAGAATTCCGGTCTTCCTCTTCCTGAAGAGGAAAAGATCGTGAAGACGAATTTCATAAGGTAAGGTTTTGCGTTTTTTCTCCTTTCTCAGAAATTATAGGAAAGAGACGGTTCTCGCTCCACTTTTCAAGCTCCTGGAAGCTCTCTTTGAATTGTGTGTCCCTCTCGCCGTTGCCTCTCTGATTGACAACGGCATTGCAAAGGGGGATATGCATCATGTGCTTGTAATGGCACTTGTAATGGTTGTTCTCGGCGTTATCGGTCTTCTCTCCTCCGTGACAGCACAGTATTTTGCTGCAAAGGCCGCTACCGGATTTGCAGTGGGAATGAAGAGCGCGCTTTACCGCCATATAACAGAGCTTTCGGAAAGTGACCGTGATGAGATCGGGAATGCCACATTGATCACAAGGCTCACAAGTGACTCTGCCCTTGTGCAGAACGGTATCAATATGTTCCTGAGGCTTTTCATGCGTTCTCCGTTCGTAGTCTTCGGTGCGGCATTGATGGCATTCACGGTAGACAGCAGTCTTGCAATGACATTCACAGTAGTCATCCCTCTTCTAGGCCTTGTTGTCTATCTCATAATGCGACGCACAATCCCTATGTACAGGCGTGTACAGGGGGCTCTGGACCTGATTCTCTCAAAAGTCAGGGAAAATCTCACAGGTGTGAGGGTGCTGAGAGCTTTCGGGAAGGAAGAGAGCGAGAAGAAGGATTTCTCTTCAGATCTCTCCTCCCTTCTTGGTCTGCAGCTCTCTTCTGGAAGAATCTCTGCGCTTCTCAATCCGCTTACATATGTGATTATAAACCTTGCTGTTGCTTTCCTCATCTGGGAAGGCCGTGCCCGTTTTGATCTGGGCCTGATAGAAATCGGTGCGATTGTAGCTCTTGTGAATTATATGAGCCAGATACTCACTGAGCTCATAAAGCTTGCGAATCTCATCATAACAATTTCACGTGCCGTAGCGTCCTGGAAACGTATTGACAGTGTCTTCGAGACAAAGCCCTCAATGAGTGATAACCCTATGGGCTTTGTGTCCGATGGAGAAAGCGATGACGCTGTTGTCTTTGATAATGTCTTTCTTGTGTACAGAAAGGGGGGCGAACCTTCTCTGCGCTCTGCATCATTTGCCGTGAGAAAGGGTGAGCATATTGGTATCATCGGAGGAACAGGATCTGGAAAGACGACACTTGTCTCCCTCATCCCGCGCTTCTATGATGCCACCTCCGGATCTGTATCCGTACTGGGGCATAAGACTGATGAATGGAAAAGAAGCGCGCTTCGCAGCCGTATCGGCTATGTTCAGCAGAAGGCTGTTTTGTTCCGTGGAACCATAAAGGCAAATGTTTCATGGGGAAAGCCTGATGCAAGTGATGAGGAGATATATGATGCATTGAAGGCTGCAGAGGCGTATGACTTCGTGATGGAGAAGAAAGACGGGATAATGACAGCTGTGGAAGAGGGTGGAAAGAATCTCTCCGGAGGACAGCGGCAGCGCCTTGTCATTGCCAGAGCTCTGATACGCAAGCCTGAGATACTCATCCTCGATGACTCCTCATCCGCACTCGATTACGCGACAGAGGCCAGAGTCCGCCATAACCTTTCTCTTCTTGGGAATATGACAGTGTTCACAGTCTCCCAGAGGGCAGGGTCGTTGATGACGATGGACAGGATCATTGTCATGGATAACGGGTCCATCGCTGACATAGGAACGCATGAGGAGCTCCTTTCCCGCTCTGAAATCTACAGGGAGATCTACGACTCCCAGTTCGGGGGTGAGAAATGAAGAAGGAAAGTCTCGATGTGCTTAAGAGGGTGCTGAGGTATATCAGAAGATACCGAGGACGCCTTGTCCTTTCTCTTGTCTTCGCATTCGTTTCAGTGCTTTTCACGATAATCTTCCCGCTTCTTACAGGAAAGGCAATAGACGCCATAGCTTCAGGTGATACAGAACTCTTTTCGTTCATGATTGCCTCGATGGCTGCTTCCGCGCTCATCACATCGCTTCTTCAATACCTGATGAACCGTGTGAACAATGCCATGGCCTATGGTATATCAAGAGATATCAGGGGAGATGCCTTTTCCCATCTTCATCGTCTGCCATTATCGTATATAGACAGTCATCCTCATGGAGATATCGTTTCACGTATCATCACCGATGCCGATCAGGTATCCGATGGTCTTCTGCTTGGTTTCACCCAGCTTTTCACAGGTGTTGTGACAATCATCGGAACTCTTGTCTCGATGTTCCTCGTGAACTGGATAGTGGCGCTTGTCGTGTTGTTCGTCACACCTGTGTCGCTCTTCACAGCCTCGTTCATTGCACGGAAGACATTCTCTCTTTTCTATAAGCAGAGCGAGGCAAGAGGTGCACAGACTGCATTCATTGATGAGATGATCACAGGCTCATCCGTCGTGGCTGCGTATGGCATGGAGGAGAGGAATCAGGAGGAGTTTGACAGGATCAACAAAAAATGGGCAGAGTGTTCTCTCTATGCGACATTCTACTCTTCGCTGACAAATCCAGTCACCCGCTTTGTGAACAGCCTTGTCTATACCGGTGTTGCCCTTTCAGGAGGCCTTACTGCGCTCTCCGGTGCAATGAGCGTCGGTGCGCTCACCTCGATCCTGAGTTACGCCTCCCAGTATACGAAGCCATTCAATGAGATATCCGGAGTCGTGACAGAGCTTCAGAATGCGCTTGCATCAGCTGCCAGGATCTTCGCGTTCCTCGATGCAGAGGAAGAATCTCCAGATGCTGCTCTTCCAGATCTTTCTGTCAGAAAAGGGCAGGTTATGATGGATCACATAAGGTTCTCATATACTCCGGACAGGGAGTTCATAAAGGATTTCTCCCTTTCTGTGAAACCTGGAATGAAGGTTGCAATCGTAGGGCCTACAGGATCTGGAAAGACCACTCTTATAAATCTTCTCATGCGGTTCTATGATCCTCAGAGCGGGACAATCTCCATCGATGGTGAGGATATTTCCCATGTGAGAAGAGCATCGCTCAGGAAAAGCTTCGGTATGGTGCTTCAGGACACATGGCTCAAGAACGGAACGATCCGAGAGAACATTGCATTGGGAAAGCCTGACGCGAGTGATGAGGAGATAAGAAAAGCCGCCTCTCTTTCGCACCTTGACTCATTCATCGCCTCCCTTCCATCCGGTTACGATGAGCTTGTTTCTGATGACAGTGATGGTATCTCTGCCGGCCAGAAGCAGCTGATCTCTATATCGCGCATCATGCTTACAGATCCGGAGATGCTGATTCTCGACGAGGCGACATCCTCGATAGATACCAGAACGGAGATGATGATTCAGGAATCCTTCATGCGTCTGATGAAGGGCCGGACTTCATTTATCGTTGCACACCGTCTTTCCACAATAAGGAGCGCGGACCTGATTCTCGTCGTGAAAGATGGTGATGTGATAGAGCATGGCACGCATTCCTCTCTTATGGAGAAGAACGGGTTCTATGCAACGATGTACAAGAGCCAGTTCAGTCTCTGAAGATTCTGTCCAGCGTCCTTCCGTTCTTTCTCCACCCTGGCTGTGCCTTCACCCTCAGATCGAGTGTCAAGGATGAGCCGGGGAAGATTCTCTTTATCTCCTTGAAAGCTTCTTTTCTTATTCTCTTTATATTCTCTCCGCCGCGGCCGACGATGATGCCTTTCTGTCCTTCCCGTTCTGTGTTTATCGAGGCACGTATCCAGACATGGGCTTCCTTCTCATCGTATTCCATATCCTCTATCTCCACGAAGATCACATGGGGCATTTCTTCCGTAAGGTTCTCAATCGTTTTCTCCCTTATGATCTCGGACACTCTGAATTCCAGATCCTGGTCCGTGTATGTGCTCTCGTCATATAAAAGCTCACCCTCGGGGGCTATACGGAAAAGCTCAATGAGTATCTCATCAACGCCCTCATCCTTTTTGCCGGATGCGAGAAGGACGGGCGATGAGGGGAAACTGGATGATAGGAATTCCAGTCCCGTTTTCTTCTCCTCTTCTGTGAGTATGTCGCTCTTGTTCAGCACTGCAACAACAGGAACGCCGGACGATGAGACAAGCGATGCAATCGTCTCTTCTTCCTTTCCCGGTGTTCTCTTTCCGTCGAGAAGATACATAATCATATCGGAATCCTTCAGTGACGACACGGTTACATCCTGCATCCTTCTGTTTATCTCCTTTTCTGAGAGGTGGAAGCCGGGTGTGTCTGTGAAGATAAGCTGGCCTCTGCTGTCTGTATAGATACCCCTTATCTTGTTTCTTGTCGTCTGCGGGGTTGGGGAGGTTATGGAGACCTTCATCCCTGTTATCGTATTCACAAGTGTGGACTTGCCTGCGGATGGTCTTCCGATTACGGAAACTGTTGCTGCTTTCATGCCTCTATTATAGTGATTCTGCTGACTAGACCCAACTACTCCTTGCAGTTATTATTTAGCGTATGGAAAACGAGAAAAACGAATACAAGCCGGATCCGTCCATCAGTGACAGACTGCTTAAGACACGTACGGTTCTTATCTCCGGCGAGATAAACAAGGATAGGGCAGATGAGTTTGCCCGTCAGATGCTTGTGCTTGACAGTGAGTCATCGGATCCTATCAAGGTGTATATCAACAGTCCGGGAGGTGACGTGGATTCCGGTTTCGCAATCTACGACATAATCCGTTTTGTCTCTTCCCCTGTCACAGTGATAGGTATGGGACTTGTTGCCTCTGCCGCAGCTCTCATCTTCCTCTCCGTTCCTGTAGAAAGAAGAGTCGGACTACCTAATTCAACATATCTGATCCATCAGCCGCTTTCCCAGCTTAAGGGTGTTGCCATAGATGTCGCTATCTATGCGGATAAGATTGAACAGCTCCGCCATAAGCTCGATAAAGTCATTGCAGATGCAACTGGAAAGGATGTGTCGGATGTCGAGAAGAATACTGAGCGTGATTGCTGGATGAGCGCAGAAGAGGCTCTTGAATATGGCCTTCTCTCCCGTATCGTGAAAACAAAAGACGAAATCTGAGATAATCTGAGCCATATAGGTGACAGAATGCGTATTTACTAATATGAGATATGCATTACTGTCACTTTTTATTTTCTCCCTGTTCTCATGTTCTCTGGAGGGTACTGACAATTTCCTGGTGATCACGGCATACAATGCCTATGCCTTCTTCGATGATTATGAGGATGGAGATGAGTTTGATGGCTTTTCCCGCCATGACGGCTATGATGGAGAGGCTTACAGAGAGCGTGTTCGTTCTCTTGCTGTTCTCATTGGCAAGGAGTGTTCCTCTTCCGATCTGATAATCCTCTCTGAAATTGAAAGCAGCCGAGTTCTCTCATCGCTGCTGGAAGCGGGGCTGGATGAGAAAGGTTTCAGGTATTTCGGAATAGCGGAAGGTGCGGACAGCATCGCAGTAGGATTCATTTCCAGGATAAAACCCCTGAGAGTCGCTGTACATGATAGTCCGGGCTGCCGTCCTATTCTCGAGATCGTGATCAGAAAGAATGATGAGAACATCCACGTCTTCGGTGTTCATTTCAGAAGCAGGTTATCTGGAGGGGATGAGGAAAGGATGATGCAGGCGCGTCATCTTGCTTCCCTTATGGAGAGGAACGCAGGATCACTTTGCATCGCGGCCGGAGATTTCAATACAGATCCACATCTTTCCCAGCCTCCGTTCTCCCTTTTTCCTGAGAACTACAGTGAGGATAATGCCTTCCATGTCACTGGCGATCCGTCAAAAACCGGGCCATATATCTATTTTTCTCCTCTCAATGATCCCGATGCCACTCTTGATGAGGAGGGGACATATTTTCACGAAGGAACATGGTATTGCTATGATCTTCTGCTTCTGTCTGAAGAGGCATGGGACGGAAGAGGGCTGGAGTATGAGGACATTGAAATAGTGAGCAGCCGTACTATGAAGGATATGGGCGGCCGTCCATATCCTTATGATGTATCCACAGGCTATGGTTATTCTGATCATTTTCCGGTGACGCTCAGGATGAAAGCAGAATGAAACAGACTTTTCAGGGAAAACGGATAACCATATTCAGGCAAAGAAAAAGGCTATGCTCTCATGCTCAGAAGCATAGCCTGAGGGAATAGCGGACTCCTGCTGGAAAAAAGAAGGGGGGATCGGAACCAGCAGGGTCTTTCTCATGTCTTGTCGTATCCGACAGACCAATCATTGTTCTCCCGTTTGACAGCCTAAATTTAACGCAGAAATGAGTCTGAGAGAATGCAAAAAAACGATTTAGTGTATGCATAAAACAGAGGAAATCAATCAGATAATGTAGTATGCTCTCTTTAAAGGGGTGTCATGGTGGAAGGAAAATGCATGAAGAAATCTTTTGCTCTTATTGTCCTTGCCATTGTTTTGTGCATTATTTTCCCTTCCTGCCATACGATTTACATATCAACACCATATTCTGAGTACGTGTATCCGGAGGAAGAGGAGGCAGCTGCGGATACTCCGGAAACCCTTATGCATGATGAAGATGTGCTGGAGAGCGTGGAAAGCATCCATATACCTCTTCCTGATGAGAGTTCTGAGGGATTCACGGGAAGCGAGCTTCTGGGAACCGTATCCTATTCCGGGCCTGAAAGCGATGAGGATGAGATAACGATCAGCATATCGCTGTGGGAGACGGAAGAGCGCCGTGCTCTCATGAATGAGGCCATTGCCCTCTACGAGGCAGAGCACCCGGGAGTTAAGATCATTCCTGATTACGTGGATTTCTCAGGATACTGGGGGAACATATCGGCAGATGCCGCAGGAGGAAAGCTTTCGGATATAATCGAGATGGACCGTGCCCATATATCACAGTTTTCAGAGCGCGGACTGCTTTACGATTTCACACGCTTCATTTCCGGTCTGTATGGCTATGGACTCCCGATAGGGCTGAAAGCCGATGTCATGCAGTATGATGAATCCATACTGGAAGACCTGGGTCTTGTCCTCCCTGAAGCATTCACGTTCGAGGATTTCTCTGCAATAAGCCGTGAAATTTACGACAGAACCGGAATAAAGACCGCAACATCGCTCTCCCTCGATTTTCTTGAAGCCATTTCCAGCCGCCGGGGACGCTCCATTTACAGTGAGATAATGAATGAGGAGACGGATAGCACCGAAGCTTATTTCAGCCTGGTGAAAACTGTTGCGGAAAATCCTTTCTATGCATATTCAAATGATGAGACCTGGAATACGTTCACGGATACTGCGAATCTGAATCCAGCTTACAGGACAATCTGTTTCTCAGACATGGGATTCTATTCGCTTTTCTCCATCACATCCTCCTCAGAGCATCCCGATGTGGCAATGGATTTCATAATCTATCTGGTCTCTTCGGATGTCCTCACTCCGGTTTTCCGATTCAGCTTCGGTGTGCCTGTATTCAGGGATATAAGGGATATCACTCTGACAGAAGATGAGAAAGAGCAGCTTGACCTGATTCTGTCGCTCGGTAGCCAGATGTCTATAGCGATGCCTCCTAACGGGAACCGGGAGGTCTCAAGACTCCTCTCTTCATACTCTGCGCTTGTAAGGGAGGGAAGCATATCTCCGGAGGAAGCGGCAGATGAGTTCATAGCTGAAGCAAAGGAGATCCTTCTCCGGGCCAGGAATGTCATATGAAAAAGCTTCAGCTGACCCTTGAGAGAAAGCTTACATTCTTCCTTGTCACCTTCTTCCTTTCAATGGCCATTGTCGTTGTCCTTCTCCTGAACAGCCTCTTGGGAGAGTATGACAGCCGTGTATACGAGGCCAACAATGCCAATACGCGGAATAATCTCTCGCGTGCTGATTCCGCATTCTCCGAGGCCATGATTCTCGGGGATTTCTTTGTCTCTGACGATTCGCTGCAGTCTAGCCTTGCACGCTTCAAGGACAGCAGCGATGAGTCTCTGAAGGAGGATATCAAAGGTTCTGTCATCGCCAGGCTCAGCAACATGCTTGATACGTCGGAGCATATGACGGATATAACGATACTTGCCGGGAACGAGATCATAAGCTATGGCGACGGAGTGGGACTGTCATCGGCATCGGTTGGAGAGGCTGCAGAGATTGCCAGGGAAGCTGAGGGTGCTTATGTCTGGGTTGGGAGCAATGAGGGCAGCATATATCTTGTACGCGTTATACGGCGTCTTGAGTTCCTGTCTTTGGATGAGCTCGGTGTGCTTTTCATCCGTATCGATGCCCGTTCTCTTGCAGATAGCCTCCGCTCCGATACAGAAAGTGCGGGCATGAAGCTCTTATTCACCTATGGAGACAGGCTTCTCTATTCTGAGTTCTCGGAGGACGAGGTTCCCGAAGAGGCGGAGATCATTGCCGAGGTTGATTCCGTTTCATGCTTCATATACAGAGGAACCCTGCCCAGAAGCGGTTTTGCATACATAGATGCAGTTCCGCGTGAAGCTCTGGACAGCGGCGTGATGACAGAGGTCCTTGTCGCTTTCGTGATTCTTCTTTTAATGCTCGTTCTCTTCCTCCTGATCCTCCATTACATAGTCAGGCGTATGATTGAGAGAATCAATGCGCTGAAAGAGAAGATGGATGCATTCGAACGCGGTCAGAATTTCTCTGCAATAAGCGCACTTCCAGGAAATGATGAGATAGCAGAGCTCAACAGCCGTTTCGACAGCATGGCAAAGGGATATAAGGAGATTGTAGAGGACAATCTACAGCGTCAGCTCATGATGAAGGACAGCAAGATCAAGATGCTCACGCAGCAGATCAATCCTCACTTTCTGTACAATGTCCTTGATTCAATCTACTGGCTCAGCCATGAGTATCATGCGGATGATATCGCGGCAATGAGCTATTCCCTTGCTTCCTTGTTCCGTGCAGCTGTGTCTGCAGAGGATCTTGTCACGATAAAGAGGGAACTTGAGCTTCTTGAGAGCTTCCTTGGCATACAGCGCAGCCGTTTCCCTGACCGGATCTCATATACAGTCGATGCCGATGAGAGCGTGATGAACGTCATGCTTCCTAAATTCTCGCTGCAGCCTCTTGTTGAGAATGCCGTGAAACATTCTGTGGAAGAGGCAGGCGTTAAAACGGAAATCATGGTAAGCTGTCATGAGACGGAGAATGGAGTTCTTCTTTCGGTTGCCAACACAGGTTCTGCATTTCCCCCCGATATTGCGGATAAACTGAAGGATGGAAGGGTCGCATCCTCTTCTGAAAGGATAGGGCTCCAGAATATAGATGAGCGTCTTCATCTTCTTTTCGGCGATGAATACGGTCTCAGTTTCAGGAACGAGAATGGCTTTGCGATAGTGTCTTTCACAGTTCCGGGGAGGAGCGATGCTCACAGCGATACTGGCTGATGATGAAGAGATAGTAAGAAGCTCCATGGAGAAGTGGATTCCATGGGAAGAGCTTGGTATAAAGCTGATAGGCTCTGCGCGCGATGGGGAGGAAGCCTATGAGATGGCTTTGTCGCTGAATCCTGACATCGTGATGACTGATATAAAGATGCCGCGCACGGATGGGCTGGAGCTGATCAGGAAGCTGACGGATGAGAAGAAAGACATAGCTTTTATCATCCTCTCCGGATTCAGCGAGTTTGAGTACGCCCAGAGAGCAATGAGCTATGGAGTGAAACACTATCTTCTCAAACCCGTACTGAAGGAGGATCTTGAGAAGACCCTTCTATCTGTGAAATCAGAGATTGAGGAAAAGCATAAGGAAAAGAACAGCCAGAGAGGAGCTGAGGACAGATACAGCTTCTACATCCAGCGTGGCATGCTCATGGAAGTGCTATCCGATGAGACGCTTGTTGAGCCCATCATAGAAAGAAGCCGCAGAATAGCATCTTTCAACCCGGACGAGATTCTCACGATGATTGTCATTAAGGCGCCTGATGCTGACAGATTCATCTCCTCCATGCTCCCCGCGATAAGAAAGAGAGAGATGAGGATGCCCGTTCACCCCATTGCCGCGTCCGGCCGTATCTTCCTCATTCTTGATATATCATCTCTTTCATTCCTCGATGAGCTTAGAAATGATATCGAGTCGCGCAGCGGGGTTGTGATTGATGTGCAGCGTGGAACACCTGCGGAGCTGATTCATAAGTTCCTTAAGGAAGCACGTGCTTCAAAGGATGCCGCAATATATGATGACGAAGGGCACAGGGAAATCGTGAGGGTTCTGCCACGCGTGAAAGATGATGGAGAGGCACTTGTCGAGAGATACAGAAAGGTCCTTTCCGGAGGCGAGGATGCCACGCTTCTTGATGATGCTGAAAAGATATTCTCATCAATGGAGCTCGATGAGGCTGAGTCCCTTTTTGTCCTCATGGCAATGAAGAACACCGACTACACACTGCTTTTCAAGGAGCTTGGGAACGTGAAGAGCATGGAAGACCTGATATCACTTGCACGGTCATTCATCGACCATCGTATCCCGGGAGAGCGTGATGTGTTCCCAGTTGAGACTGTGCGTAAATATATTGCAGAGAACTTCTCCAATCCTGATATCTCCCTGAAATGGATATCTGAGAATGTCGTATATATGAATCCTGAGTACCTTTCGCGGCTTTTCCAGCGTGAGATGGGGCAGCGTTTCACCGATTATCTCAACACAACGCGTGTGAATGAGGCCTGCAAACTCATGTCGGTTTATCATCAGAGCACGGTAAGTGAGATTGCGGAGAAAGTCGGATACAGTAATCCTGGATATTTCTTTCATATATTCAGGCGTTACACAGGTATGACTCCAGGCGAGTATATGGAGAAGAACAGAAAGGGTAATGAAAATGAATGAGAACATAAGAGAAATACTTTTAGGAGGCCAGTCTTTCAGCTGGAGAGATGATGGAGGCGGAACATACAGCGCAGTCCTGAATGACAAGATTTACAGAATCAGAGGCCTTGAGGATGCCGCAAAGGATCCCTTCCTTGCCGATTATTTTGACCTCTCATATGATTATGACAAAGCTGCAAGGGAGATAGCAGATAAGGATGATATCCTTCGCGAAGCTGTCACATCTACGGGCGTCATAAGACTGCTTAAGCAGGATCACTGGACAGCGACAATCTCATTCATCCTTTCGCAGAATAACAATATAAAGAGAATCACTGGTCTTTATGACAGGCTCTCAAAACGCTACGGGCATGAAATAGAGGAAGGCAGGTTCACATTTCCGACGCCTGATGAGATGAAAGGTGCTACAGAGGAAGAGCTGAGAGGACTGGGAACAGGATTCAGAGCGCCGTTCATTCTGGATGCCATAGAGAAAGCACCTCTTCTTGATACTCTGGATACCCTCTCTTTCGATGAGGCAATGGCCAGACTCCAGACAATAAAAGGCATAGGTCCTAAGGTCGCATCATGCATCCTCATCTTCTCCTACCAGAGGCGTGAGGGATTCCCGATGGATGTCTGGATGAAGAAGGTCATGAAGGAGTATTACCCAGATAAGGATCCTTCATACTTCCATCCCTATGAGGCATTGTCACAGCAATATCTTTTCTCCTGGATAAGGAACAAATGATACTTATGCCAAATCCGAGTAATTGGAAACATATTAAGGCAATTCATTTGATTTCAGCAGCTATGATTTAAAGAATCAGCCGCTGAAGTTTTTTCTTTTTCTTCGTAAAACAAAATTTCAGGAATTTCGCAGTTGACTCTTGACAAATCTGTACCGGGGGGGGGTTGGCTCTTCTTAGTAGAAATTTACGGAGGAGAGATTAGATGAAAAAGAGATCTATTCTTTTGACGTGCATCGCTGCTCTCATGGCACTTGCCATGTTTGTCGGATGTGATAATGCACCGGTCTTCCCAGATATGCCGAAATCGGTAAAGGGAGGATACCTTACACAGACAGGAGTAATCCTCACTAATCAGGATGCTACAGCAGATAAGTTCAATCTTGCTGTTTATTATGACAATGGTGACGATCCTGTCGTAATGCCTGCGACAAACATTCAGCTTGATGGAACAGGTAATGTTTTTGCAGTAGCTGGGCTTGATTCTGAGAACAATGAAGTAATGACACAGAAACTTGTTGTGGAGTTTACAGATGCGAACAGAATTGAGGCTACAGGATTCAAGGAGTCATATACAGTAGAAGAGGCAAAGGCTATCAAGCCGTCCGATATCACTGTAAAGGCTTTCTATGAAGGTGGAGAAATGAATCTTACATCTTCAGAATTTACTGTTACATATGATACAACAGAACTCAAAGATAGCCTTGTGTCTCCTTCTCATCCAACAGAAGAGGTAGAGATTACAATTCATCCAACAGTTGGTGTAGCAGCTGGTAGCAACGCTCTTGATGAGACATATGTAATTACAGTGAAGTATTCAGAAGAGGCAGAGGCAGAATATGCAATAGAATCCGTTGATAAGGTGAAATTTGCAGATACAGCTATTATCAAAGGACTTGCATATGATGAAATTCCTGTTCCTTCTTTCGATGATGTAGAATTCATCGTTACTTATGATAATGGTGTTCAGTCTACAGAATGGGTTAAGCTTACAGAAGAATCTGGTGTTACACTCAGCTATGTAGATTTTGGAACGAAACTTGAGCTCAACAAAAAGAATCTCGTCAATGATACTAGGTCATATGAAATAAAAGCTGTATACAATGACGAACCAGTTTACTTTGAGGGTAGTGAAAAACCCGTAACACAGGTTAGTGCGGTTCAGGTAACACCAGTAGAAGGATATAAAGCACCTACTTTCAAGGAAGGACAGGCTTTTGAATCTCCTGTATCAGAAGACTTCGATGTTGTCCTTGCTTATGCAGATGGTTCTTATGAAAGACTTAATGCTGCTGCAAAAGAGGATGTTGTATTCTCTTACGTAAAAGCAACACCAGAAGCTTATAAACCAGTTGATGAGTTTGTTGAATCTGATGTTCTTGTTATTAAGGCAGAATACAAGGGTGTTACAGGTTATTCTGCTCAGACTATTACTGTTCAGGGAGAAGATGATCCAGTACCTGTAGCTATTACTGATGTTGAAATTAATCAGTTCTACAATGCACCTGCAAAGCAGTATTACAACAGCGTTTCTACAATTGAAGCTACACTTGCAATCAATGCAATTGATTCAATTACGGTTTCTTTTGATAAGGGCGAACCTCAGGTAATCAGAGGATTTACAGCAGATAATCTTGCTGTGGAATACTCTCTCACATCTGGTTCTGTTACAGAGCTTGATAAAGATAGTCTTGTTGATGTTGATACCATCTATATCCATCTGACATGGTCGTATGCAGATGCAGAGAAGAACGTACATTCACTTGATTATTACTATCCTGTAGAAAAGCTTTCACAGGCATATGCAAGCGAGATTAAGGTATCTGTTGATTATGATAAGACATCATATGATGAAAAACCAATGTACGGAACAGCATACGATTTCACAGTAGAAGCTGTTAATGAGTATGGTGTTGTTTCCACACTTGCTGCAGATGAGTATACAATCGATGGCACTCTTCCTGAAACTGTTACAGCTGCTAAGGAATTTACAATCAATGCAATAGTCGCTGGTGCTGATGGACAGAAGGCAATTACCGGAAAGCTTTCACTTGGAGAACCTGTAGCATATGTTGATGCTGCACCAGATGACCTCATTATCGTTGCTAAGGAAGGAACACCTGCTTATATGATTGATACAGCTAGATCTAACTATTTCTCTACAGCAACTGTTTCAAACTATGAGGTAACAGGATATGACGCATATGGTGAAGCAGAAGTAACAATTGATTCTACAAATCCATTTGTACTCATGAAGACTGCAGTTGAATCTGGCGAGAATACCGTGTATGTCAGAGTTTCTTATACGGATTCTACTGGTAAGATTCAGAAGAATGTTCTTGTTCCTTATACATTCGATGGAGTTGCCTTTACAGATGATACTTCTATTGTGCTTTCATATAATGGCGAAGAGCCTCTGAACCTTGCTTCAGATAATCTTTACTATAACAGGTCCTACAATGTTGCAGACTTTGGATATGATACAAAAGCCGTCATTCATCATGGAAATGCAACAGTAAACTACCTTGGTTGTGTTTTGGGAACTTATGATTCAGAAACATCTGTCCCATCAACAACAGGAACAATAAGATGCGACTGGGCTGATGATCCTGCCACGGATGTTGATGTCAATTTCCTTTTTGGCTATGTCGATGGTAATGGTGTAGAGAGTATCAAGGTAATCACTCTTACATTTGCGACTGAAAATTAAGACTTCCTATTCGATGGAATACTGAGAGATCAGTGAATGATATCTGTTCCTGGCCTTTGGTCAGGGACAGGTTTCTGGGAGGTGGATATGGACAACAATGCCACATCCCTCCAGAGGCAAAGGATTCCAAACGATAAAAG
>CASEGX010000086.1 GCA_949287505.1 uncultured Spirochaetales bacterium
GAGGTATATGCCTGACGGCTTCTTGATGAGCTTTGCATTGGCGAATTCGGCCTCCTCTGGAATCTGATCCATTCCGAAAACGCGTATGGGCCTTCTTATCCCTGCTACATGCACGGTGTTCTTATATCTACCGTTCTTATCCCCTTCGCTTCCGTAGAGAATCCAATGCGTGTTCCCGTACTGGTTCAGCTCTATGGAATCATAGGACGAACGGAACCTCAGCCTCCCGTTCTTCTTACCTGTTTTCTCCCTTTTCGCGGCAAGGGTCTTCATATCCTTCTTCAGGGATGTGTATACAGCCTGTATGAACTTCGCAGGCATCGTAAGGCTTCTTTCCACCGTATTGCCATCTTTGTCGAGGGAAGTGATGTTCCTTTCTACAGTGTCGAATGAGCGTAATGCCTCAGAATCAAGGGAGAGAAGATAATTGCAGAGCCATCGGCATTCGACGAAAAAGAGGTATATCCTATTGAGTTCACTCCTGTTCAGGCACTTGAGGTCCAGCTTGAGCTCGATGGTGAGAGGACGCATCGAGGCATGGCGGAGAAGGGTTTTCTTCATGCTTTCTCCGATTGTTTTGTTCTTTGCCTTCCTTGCCTTCTCGTCCATGACTTATTATACCATATAATTCCTTATACAGAAATGGATTTTCCTGTCTTTGACCATCTTCCAGCCGTATCATGCCAGAAGTACAGTCCCTGATTCATCTCCACCTTATGCTAAGCATTGAAGGTAGAGCCTTCTCAGGGAATTTGGGTAAAATAAAGTGAAAGACGGGGAAATGATATTCTGGAGAAAGATCCGTTAGAGATTGTATACATTATTCTGCGTTGGATATTCTTATCCTCCTCGATGCAAACTATGAAGTTGAATTAAAAATGTGGATAGGTGAGGAAATTATTCAATTATATTGTCTGGATAGAATGATATGATATAATCAACTTGAATTAAAAATGCGGATAGGTGCAAAAAAGTGTCAAGCATGGAGGGCTCTCTGAATGATTATTGAACGTAGAAATTATCTTGATAAGCTAATCTCAAAAAAAGATAACGGCTTGGTTAAAGTGATCACAGGTATCCGCAGATGTGGCAAGTCCTTTCTGCTGTTCGAACTGTACCATTCCTACCTGAACTCAATTGGGATAAATGATGACAACATAATCGAACTGGCTCTGGATGAGGCACGGAATGCAAAATATCGCAATCCTCTTGAGCTTGATGCATATATTCGTTCCAGAGTCTCTGTAGGGGAAGGAAAATACTATGTTTTTCTTGATGAGATCCAGTTCGTCAGGGATATTCAGAATCCATATCTTGATGATAAGGATGCCAGAATAGGATTCATTGACGTGATCTTAGGTCTGATGAAGCTTAGGAATATAGATCTCTATGTTACTGGAAGCAATTCACATATGCTATCATCAGACATTCTTACACAATTCAGAGGACGTGGCGATGAGGTACATGTACTTCCTCTTTCATACAGAGAATTTCATGATGCCTTTGAGGGTGACGAAAGGTATGCATGGATGGAGTATCTCACATATGGTGGAATGCCTTATGTTCTATATTTGAAAACTCATGAGGAGAAAAGCAAATATCTTAAAGACCTTTTCGAGAACGTATATATCAAGGATGTTCTGGAGCGAAACCGAATTCTGAATGATAAGTCCATTCTTGAGGATCTGTTGAATATCATATCTTCTTCCGTTGGTTCACTCACAAATCCAGCAAAACTTTCAAATACATTCCATAGCATCAAGCATGTACAAATCAATGCGAATACAATCAGTAGGTATCTGGATTGTTTCATAGATGCTTTCATTCTGGAAAAGGCTTGCCGATATGACATAAAAGGCAGAAAGTATATTGAGACGCCGCTTAAATACTATTTCTCTGATGTTGGACTCCGTAATGCAAGGCTGAATTTCAGACAGCAGGAAGAGAACCACATCATGGAGAACATCATCTATAACGAGCTTATAGCAAGAGGCTTTGATGTTGATGTTGGGGTGGTTGTATACAACTCAAAAGATGGAAATGGGAATAAGATCCGCACTCAGCTGGAGATAGACTTCGTTGCAAATAAGGGAAACAGGCGTTATTACATTCAGTCTGCCCTTTCTGTTGATGATGAGGCAAAAAGGATTCAGGAGACGAACTCGCTTAACAGAGTGAAGGACTCCTATAGGAAGATCGTCGTTGTAAAAGATGGAATCATTCCCTGGTATGATGAGAAGGGAATACTCTATATAGGTATAGAGGAATTCCTTCTTGATGCGACAGCTATGGATAAGTAATGACAGCCTGCAAGAGAATATATATAGCACCTTAACATTGCGGAGAGTTCTTGAAGTTGCTGAAAACCTGGTCTCAATGCTGATTACCGAGGTCTAAGCTGCCTTTTAGCACTATATTTGCAGCTAAGCTTTGAAAGTCAGGTAATTAGCAAGGAAATACTCAGCATAAAACTGCTCAATTTGCCTTGAAAAACAGGATTCAGGCTATCAAATGCAGGTTTTCAGCTCTTGATGCTATTTCATCTTAGCTGTATTCCAGTCTTATGGCAGCAATCATTGATTACAATCCATATCATGCATATGAAGTTGGTGAACGACTGAAAGGAGGGGAAGTCGGAATATTCCCCTGTGATACGATCTACGGGCTCTGTGGCAGGGTTTCAGAGGAAACTGCCTCAAGGCTCTATGAGATAAAAAGACGGCCTGCTTCCAAGTCATTCATCACCCTGATGAGTCTTGAGGATCTCTTGTCTTCATCCCTTACTGTTCCTGAGGACCTTCTCTCAAGGTGGCCTGCGCCACTGACTGCCATCCTCCTGGATTCGGACGGGTCTACAAAAGCTGTCCGTGTCCCCTCTGATCCTTTCGTGCAGAGTGTCATTGCTGTTTCCGGCCCGATTTACTCCACGTCAGTCAATTTCTCAGGAGAGAAAAGCCTCCTGACGTTCTCCGACATCCTCCCGGTCTTTTCATCTTCCGTCGATTTCATCGTGAATGACCCGGAGACAAAGGGAGGGATGGCATCAACTTTGATTGATGCCACCGTGAAACCCTATAAGATCATCAGGCAGGGCTCGTATATTATCTGATGCGCCTTGCCTCGATGTAATACCTCTTCTCATTGGCATGCCCGATGGAGAATGTCTTTCTCGGGAATGCCTTGTCGCAGAGGATTGACTGGAAGAATGTCTGTTTTGAGATATCCGGGAGAATGAGGCCGATAGCACCTTTTTCAGCAAGGCTCTCCACAGTATCTATGCCGTGGATATAATCCACTTCTCCTTTCTTCTCATTGAGCATCTCGTCTATGACGCTTTGCACCGTCCAGGCAGGAAGGGCCCGTTCTGTGCCCGTGAGAGAGTAGACAATATGATCATTGCCACTGATGACTATAAAACTGCCATGTCCGCTGTTTATTGCCTTGATGCCTTCCTCTGTGTCCTTGACTTTCTCCTCTTTGATTTCTTTTGCATGGTGCGAGAGTATCTCATCAAAGGCTGCCTTCGATATTGAGAAGAATGCACGGTGTATGGGCTCAAACTGAAGTCCTGGATCGAAGATGTTCTCAATCTCGACAAGCGCGTAACGTGCAGGATGGCTTTCTCTCTCTTCTTCTGTAAGCCCCGCTTTTATATCCTCCCAGGAACTCTTTGCTGAGGCGAGGCTATGATTGCCATCTCCCATTGCAAAGAGAAGGGGATTCCCGGGGTCAAGGGAAGCGTAGAGCGCATAGAGTGCGTCCTGTACGGCTTTCTTATCCTCCTCGCTGTTCACCAGATATCCTGTAACGTGACCACCCTCAAGCATGAGAGGGGAGTCGTAGACTTTCTCCAGTTCCTCCCTTTTCTCAGCAAGAGGCTCAATAACACGTCTGCTGCTGTCAGAGATAAGCACCATGATGTGCGGCAGTTCAAGAAGCGCATTCTTCCTTATTTCCTTCCGTGGCGGGATACGTGAGAGAATTGTCCCTTCCGTTGCTCGTATAAGCGACAAAGAGGACTCAGAGTAATCATATTCCTCAAGATCCAGCTTGCCGACAAGACCGTACCTCGTTCCCGTCTCTGTATCCCTTTTTACAAGGATGTATGAATCAGGGAATGTCCTGAATATGCCTTCTGAGAGATACTTCTTCATGGTCTCTTCAACTGCCCTGATCCTTTCTTCCTTTCCGCTTTCCTCAAGATAGCATTCAGGCAGTATCATTCTCAGTGTTGAAGGAGAAGAGCCGACAATCCTGTCTGCTTCTTCCCAGTATTCCTTCTGCGATGTGTACTGATCGCAGGCGACGACAGCCCAGCGTTCCATGCTGATATCTTCCCTTGGAAGGAGGATATCTGCAGGAGAGAATCCTAAGTCTTTCATTTAAAGTCCTCCAGGGCTATTATAACATGCGATGAGAAATCTGGTTATAATCGGAGGCGCTGCTCCGGAGAAGCTTTCCATTTGCATGAATGCCTATGATTCTGTGATAGCTGCAGATTCAGGTTATGATACCGCCAAGCGCCTGGGCATCATCCCGGACAAGGTCTTCGGAGATTTTGATTCAACGGAATACCGGGAAGAGCTTCTTGCCCTTGGCTACCGGCCCTGCCCACGGGACAAGGATGACACTGACGCTGCAATGGCAATCCGTGAAGCCGGGTCTGAGTATGATCTTATCGGCGGCGGAGAAGGCCGTATCGATCACACCCTTTCCCTTTTTACAGCGTTCCGTACGATTGCTGTTCCTCATATCTGGTACATGCGCTCAGATACTCTTTTGTCATTCTGCGGTCATATTGAGTTCACTGCACCTGAAGAAACGGATGTCTCAATACTCCCTCTTTCCTCTGCTGTTGTGACAACATCCGGTCTTAAGTGGGACATAAGAGAGACAATGCTTTCGGAAGCCTTCATATCACAGTCAAACAGGGTTGAGAATGAAACCGTCTCAATTGATTCCTCCGCACCCGTGTTCCTCCGTTTCTTTCCCGAGGATTTTGCAAAGGTGAGGGTATGCTGAGAATAACGGTCGGTCATGACAGGGAGGATTACACATCGATTCAGGAAGCTCTCAATGCCGTACCTTATGAGCTTCCTGCAGAGATAGAGATCCACGAAGGCATTTATAGGGAAAAGCTTTTCTCAGATAAGAAGGATCTTACATTAACAGGTGTCGGAGATGTCCGTGTTGTGTGGAGTGATGGAGCTTATGAAATCCTTGACCGTGGACAGAGGCGTGGTACCTTCCGAACATATACAGCATTCTTTTCCGGAGAAAGGCTCAGGCTTGAGAATCTCGCGATAATCAATGAAGCAGGAGATGGCAGTATTGCGGGGCAGGGGATTGCATTGTATCTCGATGTCAGGGACTCCTTTCTTGATGGTGTAAGGCTTTGCGGCCATCAGGATACTCTCTTTCTTGCGCCTCTTCCGGACGAGGAAAGGGAGAGAGGAGGGTTCTATGGTCCTAGACACCTTTCACCACGTATCCGGTGCAGAAGCGTCATCCGTAACAGCTATATTGAGGGAACTGTGGATTTCATATTCGGCGGCGGAGATGCCCTTTTTGAGAACTGTGAGATAAAGAGCAAGGGAAAGGGCTTTGTCGCGGCTCCATCCGGGAAAAGAGAGTGGCAGGGATTGGTATTCTCCTCCTGCCGTTTCACATCAGAAGAAGGTGTGGAGGATGGAAGTGTCTTCCTTATGAGACCGTGGAGGAAAACGGGAAAGGCAGTTTTCCTGTCATCTTCGTTTTCCCGTCATATCTCACCGGAAGGCTTCTCCCCCTGGCATGGTCTTGAAAGCGAGAAGGATGAGTGCACGTTCCTGCTTTGTGACTGCATATTTGAAGGACCTGAATGCATTGCTTCCTCTCATTATATCTCATCGGATAATGCGGAAGGCATCATTCCGGGGTTCTGAACGTCATCAGAAGTTATCATTCCTGTCATAATTCAAGTTCCATCAATTTGAGAGAAATGAGTGAGACAGGAATTGCCATAAAAAGATATCTGCTGCTGCAGAACCGTGGGAGAGAAAGCTATCTTCCATCTATATGTTGACGTCGCTTTCGATGGGAAGTATGTTTTCTTTGGAATATGAAAAAGCAGGGACTCTCTGGCCGTCAGATCATTGCAATTGTAATCACAGCTGTTGTAGCTGTAATAATCTTCTTTCTACTTGCACTCTGGACAAGGGCGCTGACCAAGAAAGAAGAGACCCAGATGCTCCGCTCTGTGCTTTCCAGTGTGCTTGAGACTGAGGGGGAGAAGGGGCTTCTTGAGATGGCCGGTGTTCCTGTCGATGATATCCACTACAGCTATGAGGATCTTCCTCTCTTCTCCGGAGATAACCCGAGCTGGGAGATGACGGATGAGGAACGCCGTGCTGTTGCGATTTATAGCGGTACAAGAAACAGCGTTGTGCAGATAGTATCATCTTCTGAGCTTTCCGATACCGGGCAGGGAGCCGGGGTGATAATCTCTCCCGATGGCTATATCGTGACCAACCGCCATGTCACAGGCAACGGAGAGAATTTCATCGTTCGTCTTGCAGATGGAAGTGTCAGGGATGCTGTAATCGTCGGCTCCGATGCTCTTTCAGACATCTCCGTTCTTAAAGCAGATGCAGAAGGCCTGGATGCAATCGGTATAGGCTCGTCCAGCGATCTTTCCATTGGCAGCACGGTTTATGCCATAGGGCATCCATATGGATATACATGGTCGCTTACCCGAGGTATCGTAAGCGGTCTTGAGCGGATGGTATCGACGGATACCGGGGCAGTTATTCCCTCCATGATACAGACAGATGCGCTCATCAATCCGGGAAACAGCGGAGGCCCGCTACTTTCATCAAAAGGGACAATGGCAGGACTTGTCAGCTCCATCTATTCCCGCTCAGGCGGTGCTGAAGGGGTGTCATTCGCGCTTCCCTCAGAGATTGTGATGGATGTTTCCAGGCAGATAATCGAGACCGGTTCTGCTCATCGTGGCTGGCTCGACATCCTCTCCGTTGAGCTCAATCCTCAGATTGCGGAGTATTCAGGGCTTGGGATAACAGACGGGATTCTCGTTTCCCAGGTCGTTCCAGGAGGAGAAGCTGACAGAGGCGGCCTGAGGGGCGGCGACGAGGCTGTACAGTACGGACAGAGTGTCATTTATCTCGGTGGTGATGTGATAACCGCCATCAATGGTATTCCTGTCACAGGCTACAGCGATTATTTTGCAGTGCTTTTCGATACCAGGCCAGGTGACAGTGTTGACCTTACAATCATGCGTGATGGCAGGTCAATCGTGCTTAGAAATGTCGTTCTGGTAGAACAGACGGAGGATAATTCCAGATGGCTGGTGAGGTGAAAGACGGATACAGCATAGCCGGAGAGCCTTTCATAAATTTTCAGGCAGGCTTTTCAAAACCATTCCATGTCGTTTCCGATTATGATCTTGCAGGTGATCAGGGGGAGGCGGTAGAGAAGCTTTATGAAGGGTATCTGCATGGAGACAGAGCCCAGACTCTCAAAGGTGTCACTGGTTCTGGAAAGACTTTCACGATGGCCAAGCTCATTGAGAAGATCCAGAAGCCGACTCTTGTGCTGTCCCACAACAAGACACTCTCTGCGCAGCTTTACAGGGAATTCAAGTCATTCTTTCCTGAAAATGCTGTCACATACTTCGTCTCGACATACGATTATTACCAGCCAGAGGCATATGTGCCTGGGAAGGATCTCTATATCGAGAAGGAGGTGGATATAAACGATGAAATCGACAGATTGCGTCTCAATGCCTCCTTCTCGCTCATGGAACGCCGGGATGTAATTGTTGTAGCAACCGTAAGCTGTATCTACGGCCTCGGTAATCCTGTCTCGCTTCGTGATATGCTCTTCACGTTCCGTACCGGTGATGATTTCAACCAGAATAAGGTATTCTCGCAGCTTACAAGGATGCTGTATGACCGCAATGACATGATTCTCGAGCGTGGCACATTCCGGCCAAGAGGGGAGACCGTTGAGATCTATCCTGCGTACCTTGAAACTGCTTTCCGTATTTATCTTGATTGGGATACCATCTCCGACATTGTCTGGTTCAACCCTCTGACAGGGGAGCGCATTGCCAGTGTCGATGTCGTCACTCTGTATCCTGCGAAGCAGTTCGTGATGCCGCAGGATCAGATAAACAGGGCAATTGATGAGATCAATCAGGAGAAGGAAGAGAGAGTGCAGTACTTTCTTTCAAACGGCAAGCCGGTCGAGGCAGAGAGGATAAAGAGCCGAGTGGAGTATGACCTGGAGATGCTTCAGGAGGTCGGCTACTGCTCAGGAATAGAGAATTACTCCCGCATACTCTCCGGCCGTGCGCCTGGGGAGAGGCCTGCTGTGCTTCTTGATTATTTTCCCGATGATTTCGTCACATTCATTGATGAGTCACATGTCACGCTTCCGCAGATAGGGGCAATGTATGAAGGGGACAGATCCAGGAAGACGAATCTTGTAAACTATGGCTTCCGCTTGCCGTCAGCCCTCGACAACAGACCCCTTAAATACGATGAGTTCGACAAGAAGGTGGGGCAGCGTATCTACGTCTCTGCAACGCCTGGGGAAAGGGAGAGGAAGGAGTCCAGCCAGATAGTCGAACAGCTCATACGTCCTACAGGACTTCTGGATCCGAAGATCGAAGTGAGGGCGACTGAAGGGCAGATGGAAGACCTTTACGGAGAGATCCGCAAGACCATTGAGAAGAATGAACGTGTCCTTGTCACAACCCTTACGAAGAAGATGGCAGAGGACCTGACTGATTATCTTTCCGGCCTTGGCCTTGCCGTGCGTTACCTTCACTCCGAGGTAGAGACCATAGAACGTGTTGAGATACTCCGCGATCTGAGACTCGGCAAGTTCGATGTGCTTGTCGGCATAAACCTCCTCAGGGAAGGACTGGATCTTCCGGAGGTGTCTCTTGTCGCGATACTCGATGCGGATAAGATAGGATTCCTGCGTTCTGCCACCTCTCTTATACAGACAATAGGACGCGCAGCAAGGAATGCGGATGGACGCGTTCTTATGTATGCAGACAGAATGAGCGAGGCCATGGCAGAGGCGATTGAGGAGACTGAACACAGACGCTCCGTGCAGATGGCGTACAACGAGGCTCATGGAATAACTCCCAGAACCATCAAGAAGGCTGTTGAGGATATCCTAGAGCGTGAGGCTGCCGATGATGAGGCTATCGCAAAGGAGGAGATGAAGATAATCAGCTCCAACTACAACCTTCTTGTGGAACGGGACAGGAAGAGATACGTTGCGGATCTTACAAAGCAGATGACTGAGCTTGCCAAGAACCTTGAATTTGAAAAGGCTGCACTGCTTCGCGATGAGATCCAGCGCATAAAGGACAGGAAGGATCTTACAGACTGAAGAGAACCGGATCTGTGATGGAAAGCGTTGCCTGAGGTGTCGCTTCCTTTCTCAGGTCATCTGCCATCATGTTTCTTATATCCTCCCATAGGGAATAGAATGTGATCCTTGTCCCCTCTGCAGGAACTGAGGCCTTCCCGTTCTCCATGTCATAGCCGAGTGCAACGGCAAGGTAATATGAGAAAGCGCCATACTTGTCCTGGTCCGGCAGTCCTGTATCCCAGCTGTCAAATGAGTTCTGCTCCTTGCTTGCTGCTGCAAGAACCCATGTGCTGTCATTGCCTGTTATATGCTTTTCAAACATACCGATAAAGGATGGAATAATTGCATGTATAAGATTATCAGAAACCAGATTCCCATCTTCAAACTTCTCTCCGTTCTCCATGTATCCTGTATCTGTGATGAAGTGGCCGGAAAAGCATGAGTCAAGGAACAGGCATTTCCTGCCGTCTATGCCGCTGAAGGCTGTCATGAGTCTTTCCGGCGAGAGACGCGAGGATGTTACCTTGTCCGTTACAAGCGCTCCTGTCTCATCGCCATGGCCGGAGTAATGGAATAGCACCAGATCACTCTGTAAAGTATCTAGATCCGAAAGAACACGGAGAATATCATCATGATTCCATTTCATCTCATCTCCGTTCAGCGTTCTCCTGCCGTTTTTCTCAAGAAAGAGATACTCCTCATATATTTCTCCTGACGCAGCTGCGAGAGCCTTTATCTGCGAAGACAATGCTCTCTGATCCTCCGGAGGATTGTCGAGTGCGTTCACTCCCTCCGGCGCACCGTAGTCGATGGCGACTGAGATGAATACGACCTTTCCCTGTGTTTTCTCGGCTTCGCATGAAGCGAGGAGGGCTGCAATAATGCATATAATAAGAATTCTTCTGATCATTAAGCGCTCCTGAGACGTAGGACAAGTGCCAGCCCTGAATTGAAGTGGAAGGTCCCGGGGCTCCACGAGACGGAAAGTGGTACCGAGAATCCGAGATTCCTGAATGGATACCAGATTCCATATAGCGTGGATCCCAGCCTCCATGAGAGTGCGTTCTGCTTCAGATGCCATATGATGGAAGTGTCTAAAGAAAGTGCTATTTCCACATCGTCTTTGACCATGTAGCCATAGCGCAAAGAAAGAGATGCGGAAAAGAATCCGGGTATCATCAGTCTTCCTGAGATTGAGCTGTCTGCTGTGTATCCCAGCGCCAGCGGCAGTGAGAGCTTATGGACGCTGCCCATTGTGACTGATAGCGGTGACAGTGAGATTGAAGTGCGTGCAGTGTGCCACACACCTCCTTCCTCTTTGATTTCCTCCACCATGCATCCCTCATACTGTACCGCAACCGATAGCGAAGGGCTCCATTCGGTACCTGCCGAGAGGAAGGAGGGGAGGAGCAGCAACAACATTGTGATTATTCTTTTCATTTTGCCTCCGTTATTTAATACGCTCTGAACGGAGGCTATGGACAAAACTTATTCCAATGTAAGTATGCTTTCTTTGAGAATCATCACGGAGACAGTTTTCCTGCGTGGTTTTGTCGTGCTCTGACAGAGCAGTGGATAACCCTGGTACTGCAAGCCGAGAATGTATGATGAGCCGCAGAACTCGCATGAGATTATCTCGGCATCATGGAACACGATGTGCATCGGATACATCGTCTCATCAACCGGCTCTTCGGATATGACAGCATTCTCAGGACGGAAGAATGCAGAGCCTGATGTGTTCTCAAACACGAGATGCGCGGGAAGTGCCGTGCCCTCTCCGGTGAAGAATGCTGAAAAGAGATCCTTCGGGTGTCTGTAAAGCTCCTCTGCGCTTCCCATTGCCACGGTCTTCCCATCGTGCATTATCAATATCGAGTCCGAGATGGAGAATGCCTCCTCCCTGTCATGCGTGACATAGATCATCGTAATGCCAAGCGCATCATGTATTGCCCTTATTGCAGATCTTATGCTCTTCCTGAGCGGAGCATCCAGCGCAGAGAGCGGTTCATCGAGAAGAAGGATCTTCGGTTTTGCGGCAAGAGCGCGTGCAAGCTGCACTCTCTGTGCCTCTCCTCCCGAGAGCGATGATACCGAACGCTTTGCATACCCCTCGAGACCGACAAGGGAAAGCAGTGCATCCGATGTCTTCTTTTTCTCGGCCTTTTTCTCCTTCATCCCGAACTGTATGTTCTTCTCGACATTCATCGAGGGAAACAGCGTGAAATCCTGGAAGACCATGCCGATGCCACGGTCCTGGATCTTTACATCTGCAACATCTTTTCCATCGATGATTATCGAACCGCCGTCGGGTCTGTCGAGGCCGGCGATGAGTGAGAGAAGTGTGGATTTCCCTGATCCTGATGGACCGATTACGCACAGAAATTCTCCTTCATCGACGCCGAAGGAAGCCGAGAGCTTGAAGTCCTTGTATTTCTTTTCGAGTTTTCTTATCTCAAGATATGGCATGTTTCCTTCCTCCTTCGCCGATGGCGAAAACGATGAGAGCTTCTAGAAGCAGCAGTGTTCCGAGTGCTGCTGCTCCCTGGTAGTTGTATGTGTTTATCATGCGGTAGATGAGTATCGGCAGCGTTGATACATGCCCGTCGGAGAGCGTGAGGGTTGCATTGACCTCTCCAAGTGAGAGTGCGAAAGCGAATGCAAATGCCTTCCTCTTGTACGGACCGAGAAGAGGCTTCTCGACTTTTCTCATTGTTTTACCTGCAGAGACGCCAAGCGTGTAAGCTGCAGCTGCAAGCGAGTCTGGGATCGTCTTTGCTCCCGGGGTTATTGTCCTGACAGCAAATGGCAGGATTATTGTAAGATGCGCAGCTATCACAAGAAGGTATGAGAAATATATCGAGTCATGGTCCACAGTTGCTGCCAGAAATGAGAATCCCAGTCCAAGCGTTACAGAACCCGTGGCCATCGGAAGGGATGACAGGACAGGCATGAACCATGAGTTTCTTTTCGCCGATGCCAAGGCGATTCTCGAGCCGAGGAATACCGCGAGGAGAGAGGATATGAGTGCGATCAGGAAGCTGTTTATGATGCCGCTCATTGCAGTGCTCATTATTCCTGTACTTCCTTTTCCTATGTCTTCCCATGCCTTGAGTGTGAAATCACCGGCCTTGGTGAAGAAGGCTCTGTAGATTATCGAGAGCATCGGCGGAAGTATGAAAAGGAGGATAAGAAGCATCAAGAGAACAGCGATGGCAAGTTTCTTTCCCTTTGCCTTCTCAAGCTCCTTTTCCTTTCTCTCAGCTTTCTCTGCCTTTCTGCCACGGCTTGTAATGATGAGAAGAACTGAGGTTATGAAGAATGCGAATATGGAAAGCGCTGCAGCATTTTCCCTGTTGACGTTTATGTTCACCCGTCTGTATATCTCCGTTTCAAATGTGGAGTAGGCGGGGTTTCCTCCGAGTACGAGAATGATCGAGAATGATGAGAAGCAGAACAGGAATATGATGATGAACGCGGAAAGGATGGAGGGAATGAGGCGTGGAAGCGTTACTGAAATAAATGTTCTCATCCTGCTGCTTCCCAGTGTGTATGCAGCCTTCTCCGGAGTATCGGTAAGCTCTGTCCATGCGTTTGTTATCAAAAGGAAGGCTATCGGGAAGTTGAGGTAAACATGGGCAAGTATGATGGCCTTGAATGAGTAAAGAATCTTCACGATGCCGTATTCACGGCCCGTTATCTTCATCAGAAATGCGTTCAGAAGCCCATTGTTTCCATACCAGATGACAAAACCGAGCACCACAAGGATTGTCGGGATTGTGAAAGAGAGACCGGCGAGTGTCAGGACAGCACGGCGGAACGGGAATGTGTATTTTGCGAAGAATGATGAGAGAGGTATTGCAATCAGCACCGACAGAATGGCTGAAAGGAGTGCCTCCTCGAGCGTGAATGCGAGAAGGCGGTATGTATATCTGTCACTGAAGACTTCAACAAGTGCCTTCCCGTTGTCATGGAAGGCATAGCTGAATGTGAAGAAAAGCGGTATGAGGAAGAGCACTATTAGAATCAGAATTCCTGGCAGTGCCTTCATTGTGTAGTATGCAGCTCTGTTTCTTTTCATGGCTCTTCCTCTGATTATAGCAGAAAAATCAATTGTTTTCTGTCATGATCCTGAGCCACACTGCCTGAAGCTCTTCAACCTTGGCAGGGTCTGTGGCGCCGCTTCTGAAGAGCACATCCGGCTTCGGAGCCCAGTCAAAGGCATCCGGAAGATCCAGAGACGCGTTCACCGGATACATTGAGTTTGCAATCGCGATGTCAAGCTGGGCATCTGTGAGAATGAAGTCGACAAAGGCTTCTGCTTCCGCTCTCTTGTCAGTACCCTTCACGATACCGATTCCCTCAATTGTCGCCTCATGTCCCTCGGAGAATACCAGTGCCTGATAACGCGTGGTGTTGTCATTCATCACATGGTAGACAGGGCTTGTGGTATATGAAAGGACAATCGGTGCCTCTCCCTCGGTGAAAAGGCCATAAGCTGATGACCATCCGTCGGCGATTGTGAGTGCATTGTCCTTCATGCTCATCCACCAGGATTCGAAATCCTCTCCATCGCCATAGATGTTGTACGTCCAGAGAAGAAGACCGAGACCTACGGAAGATGTGCGGGGATCGATGAGTATGATCTTGTCCTTGTACTCTGCGTCTGTCAGATCCGAGAGAGACTCCGGTTTGTCGAGTCCGCATTCAGAATCCCATACGAAGGCGAATGCACCGTAATCAAAAGGAATGAGGCGGTTCTCTGGGTCGAACTTGAGCTCGTCTGGAATGTCGCTGAGAACAGGGGAGTCGTAGCTTTCAAGGTATGGGTATGCCCTGTATGCGAAATCATCCGTGATACCGAGGATGACATCTGCATCCGTTCCTTCTCCTTCAAGTTCCACACGGGAGATCATCTCGACACCATCTCCTGCGCTGACGAGATTCACCTTGATTCCCGTCTTCTCCTCAAAAAGGGGAATGAGCGTTCCTGCAGGACCCCAGTCACTTGCGAAGGAGTCATAGGAATAGACTGTGAGAACATCGTCCTCTGCAGCAGCCTGTGCCATCACACCTGCTATTGCCAGAAATGCGAAAAGCATTGTAAAGAGTGCTTTCTTCATAAGCATCTCCTGAAAAATAGATTATCCGGGGATTGGAAATATGCCGTTTCCTTCGCTGGTATTATCCAGATCAGGTTCGAGGGTATAATCTCAGGCCGGAGCCACCCCTAGACGTCTTGAACACTAAACGGAATGTAGAGTGTAGTCAAGTGACAATATGAATGATAGCAGGTATTATTCTCTATATGCGTCCGATACTCTCCCTTGAATCAGCTTCAGCTCTCGACCACAGCATCATTTCGCGCTGCCGTCTTTCCGAGAGCACTCTTATAGATAATGCTGCATCCTGTGCATTCAGCCTCACAAAGGATCTGGTTCACGGAAGGGTTCTTGTGATGGTCGGTCCCGGGAATAATGGCTCGGACGGCCTTGCCCTTGCCTTGCTGCTCCATTCAGCTGGCTTTTCTCCGGATGTCTTCTTTCTTTATGAGAAAGGAAACCCTGAGAATATGAGGAGAAGGAAGCTGCTTCCCGAAGATATTTCCGTCACGGATACAACAGCTGGCTATGACACGGTATTTGATGCCCTTTTTGGCTTCAGCTTCCACTGCGATGCTGATGACCGGACACAGAGGGCTGCAGAGGGCGCGAATAAGGCAGAAACTGTCATATCCCTTGATGTTCCTTCCGCATTTATTGTTGAAGCGGATGTGACTGTCTCCTTCATGGTTCCCAAGGATATCCTCTATGAACCTCTCTTCAGATGGAAAGCCGGAAGAATCATGATAGCAAACCCGGGTTTTCCGGAAAGTGAGCTTGAAGCTGTGTCCTCTTCGCTTTTCCTTCTTTCGGATGCTGACTCGGCCATGCGCCGTTTCTCCGTCTCTGATTACAAGAACAGCCGTGGGCACATTGCCATCATCGGAGGGTCTGACCGTTATACAGGTGCTCCGCGCCTTGCATCGCGTGCAGCCTTCTTCTCCGGTGCAGGTCTTGTCACGATTGTAACCGGTTCTGAGAAGATAAGGGATGAAAACCCTGCAGTGATTATTGCCGGTACTGATACGGATTTCTCTTCCTATGCTTCTCTCGCAATAGGCCCGGGATGGGGGAATGGGGATGAAAAGGTATTTGAAAGAGCCGTGGAAAGCGGCAGGAGTATTGTCGTGGATGCGGATGCGCTCCGCTTTGTCCCGTCCCATCGTTTCTCATACCGAGCCGTACTGACACCGCATATCGGAGAATACCGCCGTCTGATGGCATCTCTTTCCATTCCTGATGGACTAGGAAATCCTGAGACTCTCTCTTCGGCGCTTCTTAGCCTTTCCCTTCTCACAGAGTCTGTTGTCGTATTGAAATCATCGGTCGTCTGGATAGCATGCAAGGACAGGATATACATATACGATGGTGCTAATCCCTCCTTGGGCGTTGCCGGGTCAGGGGATGTTCTCTGTGGGATAATAGCGGCACTTCTGGGAGAAGGCGAGGATGCTCTGCAAGCAGCTGTCGATGGTGTCATACTGCATCAGAGGGCAGGGCATAAGGCGCATGAGGAGTTCGGCTTCTATTCTGCAGAGGAGCTTATACAGATGGTAGGCAGGTGCAGATGATTCAGATTTACCTCCTGTCTGTTTGCTATCTTGTTTTCTCCTCCCTCCTCCTTCTTGTGGATTCCTACAGAAGAAAGCTTTCCTTCATGCTGAAGGCTAAGTCGAAACTGAGGGAGGATATGAAAAAGCTCAATCTCTACTTCCTTTCCGGTATAGCGCTTTCCCTTCTCCTCTTTGCCTTCCCGATGCACCCAGGACCGTTCATTGCCGGAGATCTCATTCCCTCCCTTGCAATACTTTTCATCTCATTCTTCTACAGGTTGCTTTATTCGGAGAAGAACAGAGAGCGCTCGGATACATATCTTGCTGGAAAGAAACAGAAGACGAAGAGACTCGGCTTCATTTGCCTTTCCATTGCTTTCATTCATTTTCTCTTTCCATCGATAGTTCTGCTATAATCATGGAATGGACGAACGTATTACGACAGCCGGAGTCGCACTAAGAAACGGGAAGGTGCTTGTCGCCCTGCGAGAAAAGGGTGGTGCGCTTTCCGGCAAGTGGGAGTTTCCCGGCGGCAAGCAGCGCTGGGGAGAAAGCGATGAGGACACGCTCAGACGCGAGTATATGGAAGAGCTTGGCGTTCCCGTAGCGGTCGGAGATCTTATCCTTTCCTTTGATTTTGTGAACAAGGACACGCTTTATCATCTTCACGCTCATAGAATCGACTTATTGTCCGATGATTTCACCCTCAGCGTGCATACTGATGTGAGATGGGTTGACCACGGCGAGCTTCTTGCTCTCGATATGGGACCATCAGATTGCCAAATCCGCTCCAGAGTGGCTTCTTTTCTCTTGAATAGCTGAAAGCAGAGTTCTACTATCTTTCTATCTTCTCAGTGAGGTACATTATGGAAAAGAAGGATATTAAATGGAGTGAGCTGGGTTTTGGCTACATGCCTACTGATTACCGTTACTTTGCAGAATGGAAGAACGGAAAGTGGGGAGAGGGGAAGCTGACTCAGGATAACACGATTACAATGTCTGAGTGCGCTGGTGTTCTTCAGTATGCGCAGACCTGTTTCGAGGGCCTCAAGGCCTACACACAGAAAGATGGAAGCATCGTCACATTCCGTCCGGACCTGAATGCTGCGCGTCTTCAGAGCTCTGCACGCCGCCTTCTGATTCCCGAGGTTCCTACAGAGATGTTCCTGGAAGCTCTTGATGAGACTGTGAAGGCAAATGCCGCATGGGTTCCTCCTTATGGAACGGGTGCAACCCTCTATGTAAGGCCATTCCTCTTCGGTTCTGGTCCGGTAATTGGCGTTGCTCCGGCACCGGAGTACCAGTTCAGACTGTTCTGTACACCTGTAGGACCTTATTTCAAGGGCGGTATCAAACCAATCAGGATCTGTGTTTCAGATTATGACAGGGCAGCACCGCATGGCACCGGTGATATAAAAGCAGGTCTCAACTATGCGATGTCACTCTATCCAGGTGAGCTTGCACACAGCCACGGGTACAATGAGAACATGTTCCTCGATGCTGCTACACGCACATATGTGGAAGAGACGGGTGGTGCGAACTTCCTCTTCGTCACGAAGGATGGAAAGCTTGTGACACCTAAGTCATCGACGATACTTCCTTCCATCACAAGGCGCTCCCTCGTCTACGTTGCTGAAAAGTATCTCGGTCTGACTGTTGAAGAAAGACCTGTACCGTTTGAAGAGGTTAAGGAGTTTGCTGAAGTCGGTGTCTGTGGAACCGCTGCTGTCATATCTCCAGTCGGAGAGATTGACTATCATGATGAACGCATCATGGTTCCATCCGGAATGGAGCAGTTCGGACCTGTGCTTTCAAAGCTCCGTGAGACACTTACAGGTATCCAGAACGGGGATGTGGAAGCTCCGGAAGGCTGGATTAGGAAAATCTGCTGAAAAGAAAAGAATGTTTGCTCTGGCTGTTGCGTCATAAGCGTGACAGCCTTTTCTTTTCCCAAAAAAAGAAGCCAGGAGCGAACCCCTGGCCTTCTGGGAATGAATCACATCACTGTTCCATCTGGAATGATTGCATTCTTGTTGATCACGATGATTCCATCGTGAATCGAATACATCTCAAAGTCTCCATCCGGGCGAGGAATGTTGTCGATACCGATACGGCAGTTTGAACCGATTCTCGCATTCTGGTCAATGATTGCTCTCTTTATAATCGTTGCCTTTCCGATACCGATGTTAGGAATGCCTTTCTTTGCATTCTCTGCTTTCTCTTCCTCTGTTTCGTAGAAAGTTGCACCCATGCAGTATACACCATCAAGCGATGCGCCCGCTTCGATGAATGTACGTACACCGACAATGGAGTTGACGATGTATGCGTTTGTGATGATGGAACCCTCTGATGTAAGGGAGCATGAGATGTTGCAGAAGTTTGCCTTTGTTGCAGGAAGGTGTCTTCTGTGTGTATAGATCGGCATCTCCTCATCGTAGAAGTTGAATGCAGGCTTCTCTGAGGCGAGGTTGAGGTTTGTCTCATAGAATGCCTTGATGGTTCCGATATCCTCCCAGAAATCGCTGAAGAGATATGCACCTACACGGCGGGTTTTGATGATTTCAGGAATGATTTCCTTGCCGAAATCCGTCTTGTCGTTATTGAGTGCTTCCTCCATTGTCTGGGCGTTGAAGATATAGATACCCATTGAGGCAAGATACTCGTTCTCGCTGTTTCTGTCTGTGCCCAGCTGATTCTTGAGGCATGCTTCAGGAACCTTGTATTCTGTGATGTCCATATCCGGAGCCGGCTTCTCATAGAATTTCCTTATGATTCCCTCATCATCTGCTCCGATGATTCCGAGTCCTGTTGCCTGTGCTCTTGAAATCGGTTTTGCTGCAATCGTGAGCTCTGCGCCTGATTCGATATGCCTATCGAGCATCTTCTGGAAATCCATCCTGTAGAGCTGGTCTCCAGAGAGAATGATGTAGTAATCAGCATTCTGGTCATGGAAATGCTTGAGGTTCTTTCTTACAGCATCTGCTGTTCCCTGATACCAGCTCTCGCTTGCATATGTCTGCTCTGCAGCAAGGATCTCTACGAATCCGCCAGAGAACTGATCGAACTGATATGTATTCGCGATATGGTTGTGAAGGGAAGCGCTGTTGAACTGTGTGAGAACGTAGATCTGCCTGATTCCACTGTTGATACAGTTCGAAATAGGGATATCTACAAGTCTGTATTTACCAGCAAACGGTACAGCAGGCTTTGCCCTGTCCATTGTAAGCGGGTAAAGTCTTGTTCCGCGGCCTCCTCCGAGGACAATTGCTATTGCTTTCTTCTTTTTCATTTTCTCCAATCCTCCTGTGTATCTTAATCATTTATTCTTCAATGAATTATAAAGATCTATGTATTCTCCTGCGGACTTGTCCCATGAAAGGTCTGTAGTCATCGCACGTTTTATGGCCTTTGCCATATTCTCCTTTTCGTCATTATAGAACTTTATGGCACGGTTCACTGCATCGCTTATGGCCTCTGATGAAAGATTCTCCATCAGAAATCCTGTGCCTGTGTCAGGATGCTCTGTGATATCTATGATTGTATCAGCAAGTCCTCCCGTGCGATGCGCGACAGGAAGTGTTCCATAGTGCAGTGAGTACATCTGGTTGAGTCCGCATGGCTCATAACGAGACGGCATAAGGAAGAAATCCGCAGCGCCTTCGGCTTCATGTGCGGTGATACTGCTGAAAGCGATGTTCACGCTCAGATTCTCATGCCTTGATTCCAGTTCCTTGAGCTTGTCCTCATAGTGCTTGTCTCCGGTTCCTATCACAAGCATCTGGAAGTTCTTCTGATACAGAAGCTCCTCCAGCACCGGATGATTGCCACCTAGAAGCTCTGCATATCCCTTCTGATCCGCAATCCTCGACACCATTGCGAAAAGGGGTAAGTCAATGTCATCGATGAGGTTGTATTCCTTCAGGACACGTGCCTTGAGGGCTTTCTTGCCCGAGAGATCCTTTGAGCTGTAATGCTCAGGGAAAAACTTGTCAGCTCTCGGATTCCATTCATGGGTGTCCATGCCATTGAGAATCCCATGGAGGTCTTCCTTTCTCTCCCTCAGAAGCCAGTCAAGTCCGCAACCGTATTTCTCTGTCTGGATCTCGTCTGCGTATGTTGGAGAGACTGTCGTGATGCTATCTGCACTCTCCAGTCCTGCCTTGAGCATGTTCAGTCTTTCTTCTCCTGGTTTTCCATAGAAGAATTCCCTTTCAAGCCTGTCGCCGCCAAGTACTGCATCGTAGCGGGAGAAGTCTCCCTGATAGGCGAGGTTATGGATGGTGAAAATCGAATGAGCCTTGATGCCTTCCTGCTTCATGTAGAACGGTACAAGACCTGCTGTCCAGTCATGGCAGTGCACTATGTCAGCCTTCCATCCGGAGGCCTTCATATAAAGAACTGCAGCTTTTGCAAAGAGCATGAAGCGCTCTCCGTTATCTGCATATGGAGTGAATGATGTATCACCGTATATGCCTTTACGCTCTGTAAAATACGGATGCTCAAGCCCTATATACTCAACACCGTCGAGCTTTCTGTGTACTGTGGACACCGTTTCATCCGAGTTCAGCATCGGAACGGTATATGAGGCATCCTTTCTGAATCCCTTCGGGTCAATGAATGAATACATCGGCATGAAGATGCGGACTTCCTCGCCTTTCTTTGCAAGGGCGGGGGAGAGCGAACCTAATACATCGGCCAGTCCCCCGGATTTGGAAAAGGGGACTGCTTCACTGGAAACCATCAGGATATTCATACTGAAGATTATCTTCCAAGGGAGATATAAAGGCAAGGAAAAAACACCATCCAGACGCTTCTTTTGGGCATTTGCAGGGTGTTTTGCAATGTACAGGATTGTTTTCCTGAACACATATGCAGGGAAAGAAAGGTGGCATGGTGCAGGAGCTTGTATTTTGATAATCCCATCCCCTGTCCAAGGGAAGATGGGATTAACCGAAGCTACATATTCTGTATGTATTCATCCGCGCTGTGGGCTGCCATAGCTCCATCACCAGCGGCTGTGACAACCTGCCTGAACGGAGTTGTCCTGACATCGCCTGCCGCAAAAAGCCCTGGTACGCTTGTCATCATATGGCTGTCTGCTACCACAAAGCCTTTATCCAGAGCAGCAAAGCCTTCCAGGATCTCCGAGTTTGGAATGACGCCGACGAAGATAAAAACCGCATCAACAGGGAGCTCTGTTCCATCTGAGAGCAGGACTGAGGTCACTCCGCGGCTATCTCCGTTGATTCTCTCGACAGTCTTTCCGAGCTGAAGACGGATGTTATCCTTTGCCATGACTCTGTCCTGAAGAACCTTCTGCCCTCTGAATTCATTCCGTCTGTGTATTATATGCACTTCGCTTCCAAGCTTTGAAAGGTAGAGTGCATCGGTGAGGGCTGTGTCTCCGCCTCCGACGACAGCGATTCTCTTTCCTTTGAAGAACGGGCCATCGCATGTTGCGCAGTAGCTGACACCTTTTCCCTGGAATTCCTCTTCCCCCGGGCATCCAAGATGACGGTGGCGTGCCCCCGCGGCGAATATCACAGCCTTCGAGACCACATCTTCCCCTGTTGTCTTTACAAAGAACCTTCCGTCCCTCTTCTCAATTGATTCCGCGCCCCAGAATTCAACTTTGACACCGAAGGAGACTGCCTGTTTCTCGAAACGCTCTGCAAGTGCATAGCCCGATGTTTTCTCTTCTCCGGGATAATTCTCTATCTCATCAATATATAAAAGCTGTCCTCCCGGAGCCAGTGAATCTATTGCAAGCACATCGTAACCGGCTCTGGCAGCATAGGACGCTGCGGAAAGACCGGCAGGGCCGCATCCTATTACAAGAACATCACATTCCATTTTGCTTTCTCTCCATTATCTTCTTTTCCAGTGCTTCCTCTGCATCGGAGCGCCTTATGTATACAGGACCTTCTCCGATATCATCAGCACCATCTCTCCTGTACTTCTCGAGTCCCAGTGCGATGAGGGCTTTTGAAAGATTCCTCGGTGCCTCCGGGTCTATGAGAAGCGGAATGGCATCATCTTTCTTTGATATTCTCTCTGCAAAGAGAAGCGCATCGGGGCCTGTTATGAGTACAGGTTCCTTTTCCTTTTTAAGAAACGGTATGACATCTTCCTCCGTGCCATCCCTGTCGGCAATTACTGTGTCTCCGCCTTTTTTCATTGAAAGATAGAACTTCTTTCTTTTGGCATCTATGACGGAAAGAATCGCTCCGGGATAGATTCCTACAGCTTCTGCCGTGGCATCCAGTGTCGGCACTGAGACAAGCGGTATGGATAGGGCGGAAGCAATGCCTTTCATGGAAGCCATTCCGATTCTCAGCCCTGTAAAGGATCCCGGGCCCTTTGCGACTATGAGAAGCTCCAGGTCCTTCAGACCTATTCCGGCTCTTTTCAGAAGTGCCTCTATTTCGGGAAGAAGGTCCTCGGAGTGTGAGAAATTGCCATCAACGAGCCTCTCTTCATAGGAAGAGGAGGTGAGAAGCGCAAGAGAAAGTATCTGTGTTGATGTATCAGCTGAAAGAATATTCATGGCATCCTCCCTCGATTGTTATTTCCCTTGTCTCATCTTCATTGATTGCTATCGTGACACGGAAAGCGTCATCTCTCATCATTTCCCCGATTTTCTCTGCCCATTCCACAAGGGTGATTCCATCAGGATATAGAAATTCCTCTCCGCCCATTGACTCAAATTCGTCCTCTCCTGAGAGCCTGTAGAGGTCAAGGTGATAGAGTTTCTCCGATCCATCGTATTCCTGTACAAGGGTGAATGTGGGGGATACAACTGCTTCCTTGATGCCAAGGGCTTTTGCAATTCCTTTTGCGAAAACCGTCTTGCCAGCTCCCAGTGAGCCGATAAGGGAGACTGTATCTCCTTTTCTAAGGCATTTTCCGAATCTGTATCCGATATCCTCTGTCTCTTTCTCAGAATGGGATAGCATCATTCCTCCTCATGATGGTGGTGATGGTCGCAGCAGCAGTGGTCATCCTTCTCGATTTCCGCAATCTCCGCCGCATATGCATCATCGTCATCATTCTCTTTCTGATCGTCGTGAACGATCTCCTCGTGTATCAGCTCACCGATCTTCTCTCCGGTCTTCTTCTCATATTCATCAATGAGGTTTCTGACAATCTCATCGCTTCCTGACAGAAACCGTGCCTTCTCAAGGTATTCGCGCGCCTCGTCAAGCTGATCATCCTGAAGATACAGATAGGAAAGGTTGGAGACAATCGTGAGATTCTCAGGGTCCAGATCAGCAGCAGTCTCCAGATAGGTCTTTGCAAGTTCCCTGTCTCCGGCTTCCAGCTCATCTATTGAGAGCTCATTGTAGATATCCGCATTGCGCTCTCCCTTCTCAAGGCACTTCATCTGGTCATCCCTCGCTTCGGCGAATCTTCCGGCCTTTCTCAGTGCCCATCCTCTCAGGAAGTAGCCATTCCATACATCAGGATTTCTCTCTATGAAGCGAGTTGCCGCGGCAATTGCCTTTTCTGTGTCGTCGAGCATGATGAAATCATAGGCTTCCTTGATCTCCTCATCATTCTCGAGCTGTAACTCGATGCGGCTCAGGAGCTTCTTCATCTCCTGTTTCCTCTCTCCCTCTTCTGCAACGGCCATGTACCTGTCGAGGTAATCCTTTGCTTCCTCAAGGTTGCCGGTGAATGCTTCATAAGAGGAGAGTTCTGCAAGGACATCGGCATTCTCCCCGAAGCGCTGAAGCCCGTCCTTGAGGGTGCGCTTTGCAGAGAGAAGGTACTCATCTTCCTTCTCCTCATCGCCTTCATCCCTTGCATTCACTGCCATATATGAGTAGAGAGTTGCAAGATTGATGCAGGATGCGGCCTGGGGCATCAAATGGTAAACCGCAAGGAAGAGCTCCTCTGAAAACTCATAGTCCTTCTGCTCTTCCTTCGCTATGGCGGCTTTCATCAGCTTCTCCGGCAGCGTCGGGTCGATTGTGAGCACAAAGTCCTTATAGTATGAGGCATCCTTGTGGTTCTCGTCATATGCTATGACAGTGAGCATTCCCGCCGTGATTGACTCCAGCGAGATATCCTCAGCCTTGAGCCTTGTCTCTCCGGTCTTGAGCTGGACAGGCAGCATTATGTTCCTGTCGAGACGGAAGATGTCGCTTTCGACTCTCATTCCTTCCGGCACATGTATGTATCTGATTGATCTGAGGCTTTCTTCCTTGTTCATAAATCCTCGTGAAATAAAAAGTCCTATAGAAGCGGCTGCTGGTTGCTCTTGAACTAGTGTTCAAGGGGGGGGGGATCTTTGTTGCCCGCTTTCTGTTCCCCTCAGGGATCAATGCCGCTAAGGCTATACCGGATCCCAATTATATGGTTTGCTCCAAGAGGCTTCAGATGAGCCGTTCTATAGGTAAGTTAAGTTTATCACAGTTTCACACAGGGTGGAAGTGCTCTGGATAATAGAGTATTCTCTCCGTATGGAAATGTTTGTTTATGGCCTCGGTGCCGGACTTATAATCGCAGCTCTCGTCGCTTTCTATTTCTCGATGAAGATCGGGAGAATCAATGATGAGAAGAACAAGGAAATCCAGAAATACAAGAACATGCTTTCTGACAGGATGGAGCTTGAGGCTGAAGGCCTGAAGAAGGTCAAGGATGAGAACGAGGAACTGAAGAGGATCAATGAGAATCTCCGTGTCTCCCTGATGGCACTGCGCGATAAGCCGGGCAGAAAGGAGATGCAGCGTCTTCAGGTCCTGCAGAAAGCTGCTGACAGGCTTACTCTCAACAGTCCAGGCTTCGGTCCTGTCTGGCAGGCTGCGCTCAAGGAGAGCGAGGATGAGTTCCAGAAGGTGTATTCTGGATTCATTCCTTTTATAAAACGTCACATACCGCGTCCGACGGATGCCGAGGTGATTGATGTTCAGGATGACGGGGGCAATTCCTGACGGATTTCTTCCAGCGTGCCTGTGAAGCTTTCTGGCGATGAGATTATGTACCTCATCGCTTTTTCTTTCTGTCTCTGTCTGAATGTGTGACCAAGGCTTATGTACCCCTCAGCCTGAAGCGGGGTCTTCACATTCTCTGGAAGGAACATATTCGGTGTCATGTATGCATTCGTGTGTCTTTCTCCCTCACCGTTTCTTGGAGAATCTATCTGCATGTGTACGGAGAAGAAGGTGAAGGCTCCGTGGACACCAATTCTCACTGTCGTGCTTTCTGTGGCGTCGAGCCTGACGCCGATATCAAAATCAAAGCCGAAATCCATGTCGAGGAACGTGCTCTTCGTATCTGAAAGGGATGAGAGCCTGTCATTGTAATCCAGGGCGTACGATGCTCCCAGTCCCATGTACCATATCGCATCATCGCCGATGAGCTTCCTGAACGCCGGCCCGGCGCTTATTGAGAAGCTGAATGATTTCTCCAGATTCTCCTGAAGCTTCTCATTATCCTCATTCTCCCTCTCAGGAAGCATGGCAGCAAGGCTGGAGTAGGGTGCCTGGAAACCGAGTCTCATATAGATCCCGGTGCGCATGTTCCCGCCGATGAATCCATAGCCTGTATAATCAAAGCCGATATGATCGCGTTCAGATGATTTAAGGGAATCTGAAGAGACAGTCTCGAAGAATGTGAAGTCATATCCCGGAAAGATCGCTCCGTGAAGCAGTGATGTGAAAAGCAGTAAAGCAGCAATAAGAGGTATCTTTCTCATCCCTTCTGATTATATTGCTCGCGGGGGGATTATGAAAGACCGGTCTTCAGACATCCTTCTCTTCCAGTTCCAGCCATCTCTCCGTTTTCTCCTCAAGCGTCTGTTTTGCCTCTTCGTATTTCCTTGTTCTCTCCTGCAGCGTTCCCAGTTCTGTAGTCTCTGCACTGGAAAAGGAAGCCTCCAGTTCCTTTATGTGTTTTTCAAGCTCCTCGACTTCCTTCTCAATCTCTTCCTTCTCCCTTCTCTCCCTGAATGACAGTCCTCTGCTTTCCCTTGCAGGGCGCTTTGGCTGAGGGGGCGCATCTATGCTCTTCTCTTTATTCTCAGCTTCCTCGTCCTTATGCTCCTTCCATTCTGAATAGGAGCCCGGGAAAAGCGTGATGTGCCCGTCCTCGATTACGAATGTCATGTCTGTAGTCACATCGAGAAATGTCCTGTCATGTGATGAGATGACTGCACATCCCGGAAATGAGACTATGTATTCCTCCAGTCTTTCCATCGTCTCTATATCGAGATCATTCGTCGGTTCATCAAAGAGAAGGAAATTCGGGTTCATCACAAGGCGGGTGACAAGATACAGTCGCCGTTTTTCGCCTCCCGAGAGTTTCTCTATCGGTGTCCTCTGTGTTTTGACAGGAAAGCCGAAGAGCTCCAGAAAACGCGATGCTGCTACTTCCTCTCCATCTCCCATCACAACGCGCTCTCCGATGTCACTTGTGTACTCCAGAACCGTCTTTGAGCTTTCGAGATTCCTGCCAAGCTGATCATAGTATCCGAATACCGTATTCAATCCTTTATCTACTGTTCCGAAATCGGGCTGAATATTTGATGATAGAATGTCGAGCAATGTGGACTTTCCAGAACCATTGTCTCCGATGAGTGCAATCTTCTGACCCTTAACGAAGGAGAAGGTGAAACCTGAGAACAAAGTCCTGCCATCATAGCTTTTTGAGATATTCTCTATTTCAAGGATTTTCTTCCCCAGTCTTCTTTCCTGGCTCTGGAAATCTCTTGGTGCATCCTCCTTGGGCTTTGCTTTCTCCTTCAGCATCGCGTCGATCCTGTCCTTGCGTCCTCTGTCCTTTCCTGTTCTTGCCTTCGGTCCGCGCTTGAGCCATTCAAGCTCACGGCGGAGTATCGTCTCGAGCCTTTCCTCATGTTTTTCCTCCATCCTCAGCCTTTCTGCCTTTCTCTCAAGATACGCTGAGAAAGAACCAGGATGGCGATAGAAATGCCTTCCGTCCAGTTCCCATATAGTGGAGGCGCATTCGTTCAGGATATGGCGGTCATGTGTGACGATGATGACAGCAGTCTGTGTGTTCTTGAGCCATGACTCAAGGTATTCGATTGTCTTTATATCAAGATGGTTTGTTGGCTCATCGAGAAGAAGAATATCAGGGCGGACTGCAATGGCCCTTGCAAGCGCAGCCTTCTTCTGCTGGCCCCCGGAGAGGGAGGAGAGCAATCTGTTTGCTTCAAGGTTTTCCCCGAGATCTGTCAGGATCGCCATATATCTTCTCTCGATATCCCAGAGATCCTCTTTCTCTATGATCTGGTAAAGACCTGTATACTTCTTCTCATCGCCATCTTCCAGTGCTTTCTGATACTCCGAAAGAAGTTCCGTTGCCCTGCATTTCTGCAGGTGGAGAAATGAGGCAAGATCCGTACCTTCAGGGTAGGTGACACTCTGCTCGAGAAGAACCACAGAGGCATCGCGCTTTATTGAGACATTGCCCTCATCAGGGTATATTTCCCCTGCAAGGCATTTCAGGAACGTTGACTTGCCGCTTCCGTTCCTTCCGACTATTCCTACTTTCTCTCCCTCTTCAAGTGCAAGCGTGGCATTCTCGAATAGAGGCTCATCGCTTACAGTCTTTGAAAGGTTCTCTGCTGATAAAACAACCACACCGGAATTGTACACAATCTTTTCATTTGCTGGTAGAATCCGCTCATGGTCCGAGAGATATCAGTTTCGCTGTCTCCAGAGGAAGCTGCAGACAGCAACAGAATAAAAAGAAAAGCCGCAAAGAAGCTTGGTGTCAGAGAACATGATATAACAACGATGAGAATCGTGAGAAAGAGCATTGATGCCAGGCGTCGTGATGTCAGGATAAATCTTTCACTTGCCCTTTTCCTTGGAGAAGAAGCACCTCCTCTCTATATTCCTGTAGAGTTTCCCTTTGTCTCTCCATCAAGCCCCTCTGCTGTCGTTGTCGGCTTTGGGCCTGCAGGTATTTTTGCCTCTCTGACGCTTCTTGAAAATGGCATACGCCCTGTAGTGCTCGAAAGAGGCTGTGATGTCCACACAAGGCTCAAGGATACTGCGCGTCTCTCTCAGAGCGGTATTCTCAATCCTGAATCAAACTATGCTTTCGGAGAGGGAGGTGCGGGAGCATTTTCAGACGGAAAGCTTTACACTAGATCCGTGAAGCGGGGAAATGTAAGGAAGATCCTCTCCCTTCTTGTCCAGTTCGGAGCTGATGAGGAGATACTCTATGAAAGCCACCCTCATATCGGTTCTGATAACCTCCCTTACATAATCGAGCGCATGAGAGAGACAATCATCGATCATGGCGGAGAGATACATTTTGGAAAGAAGGTCACGGGTCTTATAAGAGAGAATGGTGAAACAAGGGGGGTGAAGTGCTTTGATGGAAGCGAGTACATCGGTCCTGTTGTCCTGGCAACCGGGCATAGCGCGAAGGATGTCTATCATTTCCTCTCATCCTCCGGTTTCTCTCTCGAGGCGAAGAGCACCGCAGCAGGGGTGCGTCTTGAGCATAAGCAGAGCCTCATTGATTCAATACAGTACCATACAGAGGAAAAAAGCCCGTTTCTTCCTCCCGCTTCATACTCATTTGTCACGCAGATTAATGGCCGTGGCGTTTACTCCTTCTGCATGTGTCCCGGAGGTGTCATTGTCCCTGCAGCCTCGGAGGAGGGGCATCAGGTTGTCAATGGAATGTCTCCTCATTCACGAGGCGGAAGGTTCTCAAACAGTGGCATGATCGTTGAGCTGAGGAAGGAAGAGCTGGAGGATGATGATCCATTCGCCATGCTTAGGTTTATAGAGGAGATTGAGAGAAAGTGCTACAACCCGGGATTCGCAGCACCTGCTGAGCGCCTCGATGATTTCATCCGTGGCCGTGTTTCCTCGTCCTTCCCGGATACAAGCTATCCACGGCCGCTTGTTCCCGTGCTGATGGATGATGTCCTTCCTCCTGTAATAGCAGAATCTCTCAGAGAAGGCTTCAAAGCATTTGACAAGATGACGCGTTCCCGCTTTATTACTTCCGATGCTCTTCTTATTGCACCGGAGACCCGTACATCCTCTCCTGTACGCATCCTGCGTGATGATGGGATGAGGCAGGGAAGGGGACTCTATCCTGCAGGAGAAGGAGCCGGATACGCAGGAGGCATTGTCTCTGCAGCAATAGACGGGACGGAAGCTGCACTCCGCCTTGGAGGAGATTATGGATATTAAGATAAAGGATGTGAAGGAAGGGATTCATGATGGTTTCCCTATCTTTCTCGGATATTTCACGACAGCTCTTGCATTCGGGCTCCTCACACGTACAAGTGGTTTCACATTTGTTGAGGGTGTCCTTACAAGCATGGTGACGTTTGCAGGATCCGGGCAGTTTCTGATGATGAATCTCTACAATGCAGGTTCTCTGCTGCTTTCAATCATCGTCTCCGTATTCTTTATCAACAGCCGTTACATCTTCATGGCATCATCGCTTTCGCAGCGTCTTGACAATCCACGGTCAATACTTGGCCGTCTTATGTGTGGTTTCGGCACAGTCGATGAGGTATTCACCGTCGCTTCGTTCAAGGGACACAAGCTCTCATACAGCTACATGGCGGGGCTTATCTTCACATCCTATGTAGGGTGGGTAAGCGGTACTGCGATAGGATATGCAGGAGGGACTTTCCTTCCCGATGTGGTCCAAAAAGCTGCTGTGATAACTGTATATGCAATGTTCGCATCTCTTTTGGGAGGAGAGGCAAGAAGAAAGTGCAAGGCAATGCTTGTTGCCGCACTCTCTGCACTCCTTAATTCTCTTCTGATACTTGTTTTGGGGCTTTCAACAGGGCTGTCATTCCTCATTTCAATGATTGCTGCCACCATATTCGGTGCTCTTATATACACAGACGAGGAGGTTGGAATTGAATAAGCTTCTTCTCATATTCTCATGTGCAGCGGTCACACTGCTGCCAAGAATCATACCGTTCTTTGCATCTTCTGCGCTCTCCAGGCTCCCGAAGTTCCTTCGTAAATGCATGCTGCTGCTTCCTGTGGCGGCACTTGGTGCACTTATTTTCCCGCTTGCTCTAACAGATTTCGGTGTGATGTGGTATGCAGGCCTTGCAGGTGTCCTCACAGCATTCATAACATCGCTTCTGAAGGGGCCTATGATTCTTGCAATCATAATTGCGCTTGTATCGACAACGGGAATGCTTATTGCTTTCCCTATGTAGCCCAGAGGAAAAAATAAATCCTCATCCATTTCTGAATGAGGATCAGTGGGCGCGAGCAGGATCGAACTGCTGACCCCTACCGTGTGAAGGTAATGCTCTCCCGCTGAGCTACGCGCCCGATATAACGTTCTCTTTTATAAACATTATTGAAAACTTTGTAAAGTTAGCTTTCGAAAGTCGAAGGAATATATATTTCAATTTGATTGCCGCAATGCGGACAGAGCACAATAAGATTCCTGCCATCATTTATTACGGGCCGTCCATCAGAGATGTTGAGAAGATCACCAGGATGAGAATAGGTTATTTCTATCCCTGAATTCTTGTACAATCTTTCCTGCAATTCCGATAGATGAGAGAACAGCACCGCATCCGTTATATCAGATGCAGCGAGGATCTCCGGATCTGCATTCATCTTTTCGGGAATGATTATCGTGTCTGCTGAAGTGAAGGCAATGGCGTTATATAGCATTCTTTCATCAGTTCCATCCATTACTGCAATCACTGAGTTTCCATCTTCTGTAATCATATAGATACCGGTATCCAGGTTCTCTGCAAGAAGACCAATCCATCGCTTGTAATAGATACTCTCATCAAGGGAAAGAAGCTCTCCATCATCTGTCATTATCTGGTAATCACAATCAAACCTCTCAGGCATGACAATCGTATACGATGCGAAAGCTGGCAAAATCACAGCAAGCATCAAAAGAATAAGAAAGATTTTTTTCATTCTTTTCCCTCATAAAAAAGCAAATACAGTATCATGAAAAAAACAAAAACAGGCCAGACACAATGGCCTGACCTGCGATGATAATTCATTTTTCTTTAAACTGTTGTACTTGGAACGTATTGAGTTCCATCAGGATTTACAAGGGTATAAACTGATTCATTAATTATTACAGGCTTTCCCTCTGGATAATTTGATTCTTCATCAACAACAAGATGGGAATTTGTACTTATAGTAATCTTCGAATCTCCTACAAGGCCTTCAGAAAGACCATTTTCAGAATACAGGTTGATTACCATGTCTTCGCCTATATTGCTGATTCCTGATCGAATAACCATTCCAACGCCGTCGTAAATATTGAAAACACCACCGTTGATATTGAAGGTAGTTCCATTTGCTGCATAGATACCACATGCAATATAGCTTGGTGATGATATATGGCCATTGAAAACACCACCATTTACTGTGATGGTTCCTTTGTGTTCATCAGATCCATTTGTGCCTATTACAGCATTATCAGTAGCTGTAAAATTGCCATTGTTGACAACTAATGAGCTCTGTCCCCATACAGGTAATGTGAATTCTGTAGACTGTACGGTTGCATTATTGATGATTACATGGCCAGGAACAAAACCGCTGTTTGTTGTATTTGCACCAGCTGTTATTCCAAACTGTCCTTTATATGAACCGCCATTGATGGTTACCGTTCCATCTCCTACAACCATTACTGCAGCTCCAGGAGCCGTAATGGATCCCGTTCCAGCTGTATCTTCAATTATTACATTTCCTGCATTGATTTGAATTCCAGTACCGGAAGAAACTGTTAGGCTATATCCATTAAGATTGATAGAGCCGCTTATATTATCAAGAAGAAGAGTTGTATCAGATGTGATATCTCCTATCAACCTTACTTTTCCATACTCTTTTAGTACTGATACAAAATCATCGGCTGAAGTAATATCGAATCCGGTTGTTATCTCAGCATCTGCTGTGTTTCCGCTCATTATCTCATCATAGATTCCTGTGTCTGTGTTGTTCTCATCGATTTCTATCTTTCCGATGCTTGAATCTGTGACTGAGATCCTTCCTGCTTTTGCATCAGGTCCGACTGCAAGTCCTGTGACTGTTGATGGTGTCGTGAATGAGTCTGCTGTGAGTTTTCCCTGGTTCACATAGATGATTGCACCAACCTTGTTCTCTGACTCCGACGATACTGTTGCGCTCAGGTTCTCAATCTCAAGGCTCGCATCGTCTGCGACAACAAAGAGGGCATCAGTGGATGCTACTCTGGAATTGCTACCGGGGGGGGTAGCAGTCGAGGAAGAAAAAACAGGGTATCTGGATTCTCCTATCCTCATGCTTCCTGATATCTTCTTTGTTCCGTTGATTGTGATCGGGAAATAGCTGTCATCCGGATCTACTGTGAGGTTGAGCCTTGCAGAGGCTCTTTCTCTTGA
>CASEGX010000087.1 GCA_949287505.1 uncultured Spirochaetales bacterium
CTTTTATCGTTTGGAATCCTTTGCCTCTGGAGGGATGTGGCATTGTTGTCCATATCCACCTCCCAGAAACCTGTCCCTGACCAAAGGCCAGGAACAGATATCATTCACTGATCTCTCAGTATTCCATCGAATAGGAAGTCTCAGTTTGTCTCAGCTGGTCTTTGAATGTTTGTAAGTGGGAATGTCTTATATGCCACTACACCATCAGCATTTGTGTAGCGAACAACAAAATTTACAGTGCGGTCCCATCCATATGGAGTAATATCAGTTTTCTGGAGACTGCTTTCCTCACCATCCCATTCGCTTCCTGAATACCAGCCAACTACACAAAGGAGATTATCTTTGCCATGCTGCGTTCCAGAAGCACCAAAATCTCCATAACTATAAGTTTCATCAGTATAAGTATTTCCAGCTGCAATCTCAGGATAGTTTGCATTAACAAGTACTACGGATTCAGAATCTGTCCAACCAATACCCTTGATTTCTACCGCAATCTCATCAGAGATCTTTGTCTCTCCAGTTGAATCAACATAGGATACTCTAGCGTATACCGTAGAAGTTGCTTCATACTTCTGATCGGTTGCAGCCTTTCTGATTGAATAAACCTTAGGCTCTGGTGTTTCTCCTGTAGCAGCTGGTGTCCAAGAATCCTCATCAACTGAATAATCTGCAGCATTGCCAGAAACAGGATTTCCAATCATTGGCTTAACAGCAGTGAGGCTTACCTTGAATCCACCTTCCTCTGCAGGAGTTACATATCCACCACCTGCCTCAATTGATACGCGGTTAGATTCAAGCTCACCATATGTTACATAATATGGTCCCTGTGCTTTTGCTGTAACTTCTGTTGCAAGTTCAATATCTGTAGAATTGCCATCTACCCATACAGTATAAACAGGGTTATCATACGCATCCTTGTGGAGATATTCGATAATACCTTCATCATTTGCAAGAGCGATTGTCCATTCGATCTTAGAACCTACTGTTGCATCATAATCATTTGTTGAAAGGACAATATCATTTGCCTTTGCTGGTGCAGATGTAGCAATTGTCTGTGTATCGACCTTCTCCACATTACCAGCTTTATATGTTGCGATTACGTATACACTTTCAGCTGCGGACAAATCGACACCATCTTTAAAAGCAGTGACCTTTGATGGCGTTGTTGAATATGCAAATGTAAATCCATCATATGGAGCAGGAACCTTTATCGTCTCCCTATTGCCATCTGTTGATGTAATCATTGTAACAGAAGCTATGTCATTAACATCAAACACAGGTGCCTTTGTATGAATCTGCTTTGCAGGACCAACAGCATCTTCTTTGAGAGTGAAATTAACAGCCTCAACTACAGTGCTTGCCTTATCGAAGACATACGCAAGATTATCACTATCGATGCCTCTGTAGTTATAAAGCACGCTTACGCCACCCTCTGGAATGGTTGTGCCCTTATACTCTGCATATCCTTCTTTCTCTGCATCCCATGTATAGAACACAAGACTGCCATCTTCCGGAGTAATCTCCTCGTAGATGCCATCAACACTGACAAGAACTTCAAACTGATCAGCAGAAGGAAGGGCATCTCCAACATAGAGACCATCACCGATATATTCGATTTCTACATTTACATCAGCATAGGTTACTGTTCCGTATACAGTCTTGTTATCTGCATAATCAATGGCAAATGTGAGATCTGCAGGATTCGTAATAGTTGTAAGATCAGTTGTCTTAATAGGAAGCTTTGTTCTTGCATCAAGAAGACCACTGAATTCAAGTCCTGGATCAACAGTTACATCAACCGGACTACCGCTCTGCTCGCCATAGAATCCCTTAACAGCAACATTCTCGAATGTGATTTCAGGAAGTTCGCCTTCACCATATGCAAATGGAGCAATCTTGAATGTTGATGATGTTGAAACAGAATAGAATGGCTCATCTGGCGTTCTATCAATGCCAGCTACAACGTCAACTCTTGTGATAAAATCATTATGATTCTCACCAAGAGCTGTTACAACGAGTTTTGCTTCAACAGTCTCTGCATCATCTTCAATGTTTGCAGTATCGGCTTCAAGTCCTACCACAACATAGTCAGCCTGCGAAAGTGTGTAAGAAAGGCCATCAGCTGTAACAGCACTTACAACAACAGTTTCCTTTCCAGCAGGAATCTGTGTATATACACCTTCGTCCTCTGTATAAACAAACTGAGCATCTTCAGCAACTGTGGCTTCAATGTGATCTACAGGAATTGCGACAATGTTACCCTTTGCCTTAATTGCTGTATCCTGATAATTGCGTCCGACTTCTACAGAAACCTCAGTGCCATTCACAGCAATTCCGTTAGAACCTGTCACTGCAACGTTCTTGATTGTCTTGCTCGTACCGTCTGTATATGTGACAACGGCATCAAAAGCATTAGACGGAATAATCTGTCCTTCAATCAGGTCTACCTTCTGGGTAAGTGTTCCACCAGTAGGCCATGCCGGATACACAGGACCGTTATCGCATCCCACGAACATGGCAAGTGCCATGAGAGCAGCGATGCACGTCAAAAGAATAGATCTCTTTTTCATCTAATCTCTCCTCCGTAAATTTCTACTAAGAAGAGCCTACCCCCCCCCGGTACAGATTTGTCAAGGGTCAGTCTGTTATTTTGTTAATATTTTTTGCATGGAGGGGTAAAGAGAATCCATAAAACCCAGATTATTCTATAAGCTAATCCAGAACATAAACCCGTTTCCATCCATTTATGGTTTTCAACATGTCATAATCATTGTCAGAAGATTTATGACCGTGGGGAATGCAATGTCTGAGCTCGCGCTCGAGCATACTTCCATCTGCATCCCCTGCTGTATGAGCTACTTGATAGTATTCAGGCCCGTCTTCTCCAAATGCTGCAAAATCAATTGCAGTTTTTTCAAATATGTTTTATATCCACGACGCAAAAGTCTATGTACACAACGTTTTCAAGTATATTTCCGGCTTCCCCTGGTTTGCTGCCAAGTACTGTTCGTCTGAGCCAATATCAGCGACATAGCATTTCAGATTTGTAGAAAAACTGCCAACAGTAGCTTTGATATATGAGGTACAGAAATCTTCCGTCCAGATGAAGTAAACATATCCAGGCTGCCATGATATTCCAGCCTAATCAACTCTTTAAAATATCTTTTAAAAACTCTCCAATAACAAATCCCCGCATCCATGACACGGGGATTTCGGAATCAGTCGTCATCGTCGAGATTCACTTCCTCGACATTGCCTGTGAAGATATCCTCAGGGAATTCCTCAATCATCTCCTCAGGCTTCTTTGCAGGCACTTCTTCCTGCTTTGGTTTCTCTGTACCTTTCTCAGCCTGCTTCTTTTCCTTTTCCAGGTTAGATATCTGCAGCTTCAGGCGGACCAGTGCAGCTTCCTCACTGATTCTTGCGCTCTTGGATTTCTGCATCTCATCATTGAGCCTTTCAAGTTCCTTATTCCTTTCCTCGAGCTCACTGTCAAGCCTGCCACGATCCTGCTGTACGGAGAACAGTTCCTCACGCGTTGCCGTGATTGTCTCAGAAAGCTTCTGGAGCTGCTCTTCTGAACCTCTGATCTTTCTCTCCAGTTCCTGAAGCCTCTCAACAGAATCCTGAATCCTTGTCTGCTCACCCTGTGTAAGAAGCGTGATTGTCTCGCGAGTGTCATTGATGCGGTCTGCAATGGCTTTCACGAAGGCATCTGCGTCTGTCTTCATCCTGTCATAGCGCTGGTTGACACCTTCAAGCATATCCGCAAAGCTCTTTGAAACAGCATCTCTGGAGGCCTCGATGAATGAGCTTCTCTCCCCATCGAGTGCAAGACGCGCGTTCTCTACATTTCTGAGAGCCTCAGCAATCGCATCACGGGTATTCTCCTCAGCTCCCATACGTTCTGCATTGAAGGTTTCCATCGCAGAGGCAATTGAGGATTTCTCATTGCTGAAACGGGCAAACATATCAGCAGATTCTGCCTCAAGGGATTTCTTTTTATCTGCGACAAAGGCATCAAGAGCAGCTTCCTGTTCCTTTATCATCTCGTTCATACGACCGGAGAGTGCATCGATATTATCAGAGAGCTCGCTCTTGATTCTCTCTGCATCCCTGTCCACTGTATCCGAAAGCTGCTGGATCTCACTCTTGGCGCTCTGGATCTTCTCATCCATCTCAGCGTTTGCTGTGGTTTTCCTGTTATCAAGATCCTTTGCAAAGGCAGCTGCGGCCTCATCACCCTGCCCCTTGATACCATCTCTGAGGTTCTGCATCGATGTGACAGCCTCTGCAAGATCGGCGCGGAATGTCTCAAGCTCATTCTTTCCGCTTTCAAGTGTCCTCATGATGCTGTCACGACGATTCTCTATATCCACTGTGGCATCCTCAGCCTTCTTCATTTCAGTATCGGAGAAAGCCTTGAAGTCCATTCTCTCCTGTGTGACAAATGAACTGAAAACCTCCTTGGCCCTTTCAATCTGGTCGCGGAATGCTGCCAGCATGTTCTCATTCTCGTTCTTCTGGGACTCAGCAGCAGTCTTCAGGCTTTCCTGTGTTGCTGCGACCAGCCTGACATACTCCGCCTTGAGATCCTGAAGCTGGTTCATGCTCTTCTCCGCCTCGACCCTGAAGCTGTCCATGCGGTCATTGACTGATTCCACTTTGACAACCTCATTCTGCACCGCGGAGATCCTCGCCTCTGCCTGATCTGTAGAGAGCCGGAGCTTCTCAAGCGCTGTTTTATATTCGGCACACACTGACTGCAGTGCTGTGAGATCCTCCTGGTAATCCGAAAGGGTTTTCAGGGAGTCACTGATCTGACGTACCATATCACCAGCCTGGGAGATGGAAAGCTCTACATTCTGCTCACATTCTTTTGCCGTCGTGCGCATTCTGTCCAGAGTAGATGCCGACTCGGTGCGGAACGCCGCCTGCTGCATCGTAATCATCTTTGACATACGGTCATTCTTGATATTCCTGCGCACAAGAAGAACGACAATGAGGTTAATCAGGAAGGATACAAGAAGTATCAGAGCCCCGAACAAAAGCAACTTAGAATCAATCTGCATAACAACCTCTAAAGCACCATCTTCCTGAACTCATCCCATGAGGAGAAGATGATATCAGCATTATTATACACCCTGACAGAGTGTGAGATAAGAGCCGTATGCATCCCCGCGTTCCTGGCTCCGTCTATATCCTTGCTGCAGCTGTCACCGGTATAAAGCGCTTCCTCCGGCTTCACCCCCAGCTCAGAAAGCATCATGCGAAAAGGCCTCACAGAAGGCTTTAATGCCCCATAGTCCTCCGTAGAAGCCTTGAATGAGAAAAGGTCCTCGATTCCCATAGCCTTGAGCTTCGATCCGACAGGAAAATCCGAAAGAGCGGCAAGGATGAATCCTTTTTCCTTTGCCTCTTCCAGAGTTTCCCGAACCCCTGGATATGGCTTTATTGAGCTAAAAAGCCTTTCCCAGGGACGTCGGAACACCCTTTCTTCTTTTTCTATGAAATAATCAGTATCTCTTCCCGGATACAATATGCTGCATTCCTTTGCAGCCAATTCAGGATAACTTCCGGTCTCTCCCTCCGAGAATCCTGTCTGAGAGCGCAGAAGCTGCCTCATCTTATTGTATCTCAGGGCAAAAGGAAGGTGCAGGATAGATGAAATGGCAAGACGGATCATCATCTGCCTTTTTGGATAGAATGTTCCGTCTATATCAAAACAGAGTGCCTTGATTCCATTCTCCTCAGCGTATCCCATTACTTTCTCTTAGCCTTCCTTTTCTGATTCGTATTGCGGACTATTGCCTCTGCTCTCTCCCTTGCCTTGCCCATCCTTGCCTTTCCGCCAGGCTTGCGGGCAGTGCCTTTTGAAACATTCTTCTTATTGCTGGAAGCAGAAGATTTCATCACGCTCTGTATCTGAGCCTCAGTCTTTGTAGGTCCTTTCTCATTCAGGCTCGGGTTGCGGCGTCTCTCCCTGAGAGATATGTCAACAGGGATGTAGGAGAAACCGAAGTCACGGCGGATCATGTTCTTAAGGTAGGATATATATGAATCCGGGAAATCATGAACACGATTCACAAAGAAAAGGAAGCGGACTGGAGCGGCGCTTACCTGCGTGCCGTAAAGAACCTTGAAATGTCCTGCGGCCCCACGTGGAGGCTCGTTGTCCTTTGTCCATTCTTTCAAAGCAGTGTTTAAAGCTGAGGTGTCAACCCGCTTTGTAAGCTGCTTCCAGACACTCCAGACCATATCAAGAAGCTTTCCTATGTCGATGCCTTTCAGTGCGGATATCGGCATCAGGGGCGCGAATGAGAGCACTGGAAAAAGAAAGCGCACCCTGTCCTTTATGGCCTCAATCTCATTGGGAATGCCTTTAAGCAGGTCTGTCTTGTTCAGAACGATGATGACACCCTTTCCACGGCGCACTATGAGATCTGCAATCTTCTTATCCTGCTCTGTGATTCCTTCCTGGATATCCACCATGAGAAGAACAACATCAGCATCATCAATTGTCTTTATTGCCCTGTTGACTGAATAATACTCAACGTCCTCCTCAACCTTGGACTTCCTTCTTATTCCAGCGGTATCGAGAACAGTATACTCAGTGCCTTTATAGATGAAGGTGCCGCGCATGACATCGCGGGTCGTTCCTGCAATCGGACTCACGATCGAGATATCACGGCCGGTAAGGAGATTCATGAGCGTGGACTTGCCTGTATTTGGCTTGCCGAGAATGGCGATTTTTATCGTCTCCGGCTCCTCTGGTATATCCTCTGTCCTTTCGAGATCAAGCATCCCGAGAAGAGTATCCTCAAGATCCTCGATTCCTGTACCATGTGCAGCGGAAATACCCACAACCCTCTGATACCCGTATGAGAAGAAATTCCAGACAAGATCATCCCGCTTCGGATCATCAACCTTGTTAACGGTAAGCACAACCTTTTCCGTGTACGGTCTGAGCTTTTCGACAAGCATCAGATCCTCTGCTGTGACCTCGGTGCAGTCCATAAGGAAGATTATCGCATCGCTCTGGGCAAGAAGTGAGAGGGATTTATCGGTAACGGCAAAGTCGATCCCTTCCTTATCGAGCTTAACGCCGCCGGAATCGACAAGCGTGACAGGATTATTGCCGAGAAGCCAGCGCTCAGGAATCGGATCGCGTGTCACACCCGGAGTAGGATCCGTGATGGCCCTTCTCTTGCCGATGAGACGGTTAAAAAGCGTGGACTTGCCTGCATTCGGGCGTCCGATGATTGAAATCAGTGGAAGTGCTGTGTCTATATCAGCCTTATTTATTATATCAAGTTTTTCCATTGTATTCCTTTAGCGCATGTTCTATTGATGAAGCATCGCGAAGAGAGAGTACATTATCAGCAAAATCGACGCAACTCTCCCAGTCAAGTGTCCTTATCCTCTTGCGTACTTCCAGTATTGAATGAGCAGTCATCGAAAGCTCATCAAATCCAAGCCCTACCAGAAGAGGTGCATATTCAGCCTGCCCTGCCATCTCGCCGCAGATGGAGACAGTCACGCCTTTTTTCTTTGCAGAATCCGCCACATATTTCAGCAGCCTGATGACAGCTGGATGAAGAGGTCTGTAAAGATAGGCTATACGCTCATTCCCTCTGTCCACCGCGATTGTGTACTGAATGAGATCATTGGTGCCGATGGACATGAAGTCGACATAATCAGCAAGCACATCTGCGGTTATCGCAGCAGAAGGCGTTTCTATCATCGTCCCTATCTTCATGTTCTCATCAAATGCAATGCCTTTCTTCCTGCACTCATCCTTCACTTCTTCCAGAAAAGAAAGCACATCCTTCAACTCCTCAGACCCGGAGATCATGGGGAACATAATGCGCACAGAAGGAGAGAGCGCAGAGGCTCTGAGTATCGATATGAGCTGTTTCCGGAAAATATCCTTTCTTTCCATGCAGAAGCGCACGGCGCGCCATCCGAGTATCGGATTCTCTTCTGCGGCCATTCCATCAGCAGCCTTATCGCCGCCAAGATCATAAGTCCGGAACGTGACAGGACCGAACGGACTCATCTTCCTCGCAGCTTCCTCATAAATACCGGCTTTTTTCTCTTCGTCCCCACCAAAGTCCTGCAAGGCCAGGAATTCTGTACGGAAAAGTCCTATGCCCTCCGCACCTGCAGAAATCGCACCATCAATTCCCTCGAGTCCCTCGATATTGCACATCAGGTGTATGCGATGCCCATCCAGAGTCTCTGCAGGCAGTACAGCATTCTCCCTCAGCTCCTTCTCATTTCTCAATGCAATTCCTTTCTTTGCACGGAAACTGCGGAGCACTTTCTCGTCAGGACAGATTACTGCAACCCCTTCTCTTGCATCCATTGCGACAATGGAATCATCTTCTGTGTTGCGGGAGAAATCACCGAGGCCGAGTATTGCCGGGATTTCTTCCGAATGGGAGAGAATGGCAACATGGCTTGTAGGACCGCCTGTATCGAGAAGGAGAGCGAGAATATTTGCACGGTTCATCTGAATGAGTTCTGATGGAGTGAGGTAATCCGCGACGATGATTGACGGCTTATCCACAATTATCTCCGAAGATATTCCAGCAATAGCTCCAAGAAGACGGCTCTCTGCATCTTTTATATCTGCAATACGCTCTTTGAAATAGGCATCACCTAATGCCGCAAGCGCAGATGAATACTTCTCAGTAGCAGCCTCAACAGCCCAGGATGCTGTATAGCGCCGCGCTCCAATATTCTCCTTTATGAGCGCAAGGTAATCGGGATCAGAGAGCATGCTCTCATACACACCCAGAATATCCTTCTCTTCCTTTGAACGGGGTTTTATCGCACGGATTTCCTGCATCACGCTTTCCACTGCATTCTCGAATACAGCAAGCTCTGCTTCAGGATCATCCGTAAGGGCATGCTCCACATTGTCCAGTATGGTATGTCTGAACACTGCAGCATGTCCTATGACAACTCCAGGGAATATTCCAATACCTCGCCTCTCAATCATATCTAAGATACTATCCTATCGGACAAAAGAGAGGAACAGGAAAAGAATGATATGTTGCCCTCATTGCCTACAGAAGTTAGAATAATCGCATGACTCAAAGAAACAGGACCAGCAGCATCTTTACCGCAGCTGTTCTTTTCATAGTTTCCATAGCTGTCTCCATAACCGCTGTATACACCTGGCTTCCATACGCAGATGCGAAGCTTAAGATAAGAGAACACTACGAACTCTGGAGAAGCGGGAAAGAACTGTCAGAGCCGGTAATCTCGGAAAGAGTGCTATACAATGCAGAAGGGAGTGCAGTGATTTCTGAAATCCAGATGAACCTCAGCATTCCTGACACGCTGCATGAAGCTGCAGAGGCAGCCATAGCGCCGCTTTCCGACAAGGAAAGACAGAATAGCCTCATCTCATATGTTCCCGAAAACACAAGACTGATAGGAATTTCAGAGAAGGATGATTATATATTCATCGATTTATCCGAAGAAATGGAAAGTGCTGGAGAGGAGGCTTACATGGAAATAGCTTCATCTCTTTCTTTAAGCACCTCATTCCGGAAGCTCATATTCATGATCGAAGGCACGCCGGTATACGAGATTATATGAAAAGCCTGGTCTCCCAGGCTTCATTCACTTTGTGAATCTTTTGATTGATACAGCCTTACCGCTTACAGCGTCTGCCTCGATTATGACCCCCTGTATGTGGGCCTCTCCCTCAGCAACCTCGCTTTTTATCGGAAGCTGTGTGAGCTGACGCTCTATGCTCTTCTGAGGATCCGAGCCGATGACGGCATCGGTGACACCCGTAATACCAATATCCGTTATATAGGCAGTCCCACCAGGAAGGATTTTCTCATCAGCAGTCTGCACATGCGTATGCGTTCCAGCCACTGCAGTGACTTTGCCATCGAGAGCGAAAGCAAAAGCCTCTTTCTCAAGCGTATCCTCTGCATGAAAATCAACAAATATCAGCGAAGTCTCCTTCCTGATATCCCTGATTATTTTATCAACACGCTTCACAGGGTCATCAATCGGAGCCATCATCATACGCCCCTGAGCGTTTATCACGGCAAAGGTGAAGTTCCCTTTCTTCCTTACTGTGTATCCCTGTCCGATGCATGGGTCAGGATAATTAAGGGGACGAAGGATGTCATCATTTTTCTCAAGGACATCATAAATCTCTTCTTTCTGCCAGATATGGTTTCCACTTGTAATGACATCAGCACCGAGTCTCTTCAGCGCCTGATAATCATTTATCGTGATACCAAAGCCCCCTGCGGCATTCTCTCCGTTGATAACGACAAAATCTATTCTCTCATCCCGCACAAGCGAAGAGAGCCCCAGAAAAAGGGCTCCCATACCTGCACTGCCGGATACATCTCCTATCATAAGGACACGGACTCGGTCTTTCACTTTGCATACTCCACGACTCTTGTCTCACGGATAATCGTGACCTTGATCTTTCCGGGGTATCTGAGTTCCGCTTCGATTCTGTCCGCAATTCCACGGGCAATCTTCTTGGCGTTCTCATCCGATACCATATCGCTATTGACCATGATTCTGAGCTCGCGGCCCGCCTGGATTGCAAAGGCATTATCAACGCCTTCAAACCCCTTCGCGATATTCTCCAGAGACTCAAGCCTCTTGATGTAGTTGTCAAGGCTCTCGCGGCGCGCGCCAGGGCGGGCTGCAGAGATTGCATCCGCAACCTGCACAATAATCGCCTCAGGACATATCGGCTCTGTATCATTGTGGTGAGCAAGAATACAGTTGACAACCTTAGGATCCTCTCCAAGGCGCTTTGCCAGTTCTGCTCCGATTTCTGCATGGTTGGCTTCGCTTTCAGTCTCAGCGCCCTTTCCGATATCATGGAGAAGACCTCCACGCTTTGCTATCTCCGGATCGGCTCCGACTTCTGAAGCTATCATGCCAGCAAGGATAGCAACTTCCTTTGAGTGCAGAAGCACGTTCTGACCATAGCTTGTTCTGAAATGAAGTCTTCCAAGATTGCGGATCATCTCAGGTCCCATATTATGGAAACCAAGATCGAATACAACCTTCTCGCCTTCATCCACGATGATCCTTCCGACTTCCTTGGAAACCTTGTTGACCATCTCTTCAATGCGTGCCGGATGAATACGTCCATCCTGGACAAGACGCTCAAGTGCAACCCTTGCGATTTCCTTCCTTACAGGATCGAAACAGGATATTACGACAGCTTCAGGTGTATCGTCTATGATGATATCCACACCGGTAAGTGTCTCTAGTGTCCTGATATTCCTTCCTTCACGTCCGATGATGCGGCCTTTCATCTCATCGCTCGGAAGCGATACGGAGGCAGTGGTTATCTCACCTGAGACTTCTGTGGCAAGACGCTGAATCGATGTCACGATAATATCTCTGGCAACCTTGTCAGCCTGGATCTGAGCCTCCTGCTCAATCTTGTTTATGTAAATCTGACCGTCGCGCTCAGCATCTGTCTTCATCTCCTCGATGATGGCATTCTTTGCCTCTTCGCGAGTCATTGCCGCAACTCTTTCAAGCTCTGCCGTAAGCTGGACATGTTTATCCTCAGCTTCTTTCTCTTTTACGGCAAGCGCTGCATCTCTTTCTCCCAGTTGTCGCTTTACAGCTTCAAGCTCCTGCTGCCTGTGTTCAAGATTTTCCTCTTTCTGCAGAAGTCTGCGTTCCGATTTCTGCAGTTCAAATCGTCTCTCTCTAGCTTCCCGCTCCTGCTGCTGCTGTTCCTGAAGCAGCTTATCACGGGTCTCAAGCTCAATCTCCTTAGCCTGAGCCTCTGCTTTAGAGACAGCGTCCTCGCTTATTCTCTGTGCAGTCTGCTCTGCAGATGTGAGCTTTGATTTAGCATATATCCAACGGCATACAAAACCTATTGCGATACCAGCAACAAAACACAGGAGGGAAA
>CASEGX010000088.1 GCA_949287505.1 uncultured Spirochaetales bacterium
CCTCAACTTTGATTGAAGCTTTCTCTGCAAGGCAGTCTTCTGCTTTCATGATAAGTCCCCATCTGTCAAAGCCGGGGAATACGATGCTTTCGTAACGGCTGAAATCAGCATCCTGCGCAAGCAAGACGAAATCCAAGAGTCCTTTATCGAGCTTATCAGTAGCATCCTCTGTTGCGCTGCTGTATATATGGATCCGCAGGCCCGGATATTCCTTCCTCATTTCCCTGCATACATCAGCAATCAGTCCCATCCCTTCGGATTCAGCGCAGCCAAGACGGATATCTCCCCCGTTGAGTTCACCAAGAGAACGGAATTCATCCTCCGTCTTTTCGACCATTCCTACGATATCCTCAGCTCTCTTCTTTAGCAGCAATCCTTCTTCTGTAAGTGAGATGCAGTGACTGCTTCTTATGAAGAGCTTTTTGCCAAGCTCATCCTCAAGCTGTTTCAGCTGCATTGACAAAGCAGGCTGTGAGACATGCATCACATCTGCTGCTTTGGTTATATTGCCTTCCCTTGCAACTGCAAGAAAATATCTTAGTACACGGATTTCCATGCCTGAATTCTACAATGGATTGATATAAGAATCAATTATAAACTGGTATAAGAAATAAGTATTAGAAATTACATTGTCTTCTGATTATCCTGTGGGCATAAAGGTGAAAAGGAGAAACGAATAATGAGAAAAAGCAATATTCTGGCTGCTGTATTGATGCTGATATCAGCAGCTGTGTTAGGAGCGAAATCTATGGATTACGGTAACATGATGGATACAAGCATCCATATTGAGGATGTTGTTGTAACTGATGAGTGGGACAAGACATTTCCTCTCAGCGATGAAGTAAATCATCGCAAAGTGACATTTGCGAACCACTTTGGAACCACGCTTGTCGCGGATCTCTATGAACCGAAGGATTATTCGGGCAAGCTTCCTGCTATTGCCATCGCTGGCCCGTTCGGCGCTGTGAAGGAGCAGAGTTCAGGTCTCTATGCACAGGAGATGGCAAAGAGAGGCTTCCTCACAATAGCATTCGATCCTTCTTTCACAGGAGAAAGCGGTGGCTATCCACGCAATTTCAACTCTCCTGATATCAATGTGGAGGATTTCCAGGCTGCTGTCGACTTTCTGTCAGTACAGGATAATGTCGATCCGGAGAGAATCGGAATCATCGGCATCTGCGGCTGGGGCGGAATGGCTGTTCAGACTGCTGCCCTTGATACCAGAGTCAAGGCAACCGCCGCCATGACGATGTATGATATGAGCCGCAACACCGCTTTAGGCTATTTCGATTCAATCGATGCAGAAGGGCGCTATCAGGCAAGAGTTGCTTACAACAACCAGAGAACAGAGGATTATAAAAATGGCAGCTACACACTTGCGGGAGGACTTCCGAAAGAAGCGCCTGAGAATGCTCCGCAGTATGTGAAGGACTATGTTGCATATTACGAGAGTGAGCGTGGATATCATCCGAGGTCCGTCAATTCAACAACAGGCTGGGCTGTAACGGCAAGTGGTTCGCTGATGAACATGAGGCTTTTCGAATATGCACCTGAAATCAGAAGTGCTGTGCTTCTTGTTCATGGAGAGAATGCTCATTCCAGAATGTACAGCGAAGAGGCATATAGGCTCCTCAATGGTGACAACAAGGAACTGCTGATTATTCCTGGAGCAAATCATACAGACCTCTATGACAACATGGAGAAGATTCCTTTTGATAAGCTTGAATCTTTCTTCACGGACTATCTCAAGTGAATCAAATGAGACGGAATCAAAACATCAGGGCATTGCGGGAAACTCTGCGATGCCTTTTTGTTGTTTGCAATGATATTCGGAAGGCAAAGCGGTTTGTGTCGAGTTCGGAAACAATGATGACACCTGGACATGGTGCTATCTTGATGTGCGTGAGGCGCTGACGAAGGCCAAGGAGCTTCTTATGAAGCTGGAACCGGATGAGAGGCTTGTCATCGGTACTGCCTACTGCGGCCAGAACCTGAGGACAGGAGAGATTCTCGAGCTTGTCCCTTCAGAGGATGATCTGGAAATCGGTGGCGTGAAGTACGGGGATTACAAAGAAGAACTCCTCAGAATCGAACCGGCTGATTTCAGAAGCTGGCCTGAAGGTACTCCTGAGCATATCTTCGGTGATGTATGACGGAAAGAGGCGGGGTAGGTGGCTCCGCCTCTCTCAAATTGAAGCCTGAAACGAAATTCACACAATGAAACGAAAATACCCATAGGGGTGGCTAAACAATCTGGAAGCACATAAGAGGACTAATTTTCCCCATCGACATCTTCTTGTTAATCTCTATAGCGGTGCGTATCCAATGATGATATCTAATTTATAAATCCTTTTAATGTAAAGAATAATACTGCCAGTTGTGAAACTGCTGAGATATACCTTAGAATCCTGATTGTATCAAAAGTGTAAACATCACATGATCCAGCAGATTGATTCTGAGGATCTCCTCTCATTTGCGGTGCGGTCTGATGATTATTCAAATGAAATCACAAGCCGTTTTCCAAGTCCGTTCGCAAGCTTCTGCAATGTTGAAACAGAAGGATTGGCCTTCCCATGTTCAAGCTTGCTGATATTCGCCTGATTTATTCCGGATTTCCTGGAGAGCTCTTCCTGGGTGAGACCTGAACTTGTTCTTGCCTCTATGATTGCTCTTACTATTGCGAATTCCGGCTCAAGCTTCTCCATCTCTTTTCTTATCTCAGGATCTTTCATGTCTTCAGATAGAAGTTTCTCGTACCTTGTCATTCTGGATTTCTCCTTTTGAATTCACTCGATCTTTTCTCGGCTAGTTTAATTTCCTGTAGCGGCGTTCTCAATGTGGTTTTCCTGAAACCATTTGTCAGAACTATTTCCCTTCTGCACGTGAAGAAGCAAAGGATTCTGAAGGAATCGTGTCCAGATATAATGCGTAGTTCATATATTTCTCCTTTTACATGCCTGAAATAAGGCATTGGTACTGCTGCTCCTCTTTCCTTCAGCAGGGCTATTATCATATGAAGCTTGGCCCTGCTTTTCGCTGGCATGGACCTGATGAAATCCTCTGCCTCCGACTTTTCATTTCTCTCATAGAGGATAATCGTGTATATATCCCACCTCCTATATTATGGTATAACTGCCATAAAATCAATTCACATCAGCCCATGCTCAAGGAATGAGTAGTACTTCTCGTCTGTGAACACGATGTGATCCAGGAGCCTGATTCCGAGGATCTCCCCGCATTTTGCGATGCGGACGGTGACTTCCTTGTCATCAGATGAGGGATCGATGTTTCCGGAAGGGTGGTTGTGCGCTATTGCTACGGCTGCCGCTCTCATGCGTATCACCGGTGCGAATATCTCACGCGGATGGACGATCGTCCTGTTCAGAAGACCGACTGTCGCAACGAATGTCTCCATCACTTCATGGGCTCCGTTAAGAGGAATCACGATCAGCGATTCCTGTTCACGGGAGGCGTAGTGCCTTATCTCGCGGAATATATCCGATGGACTGGATATAACCCTTCCTCTGTTCCGGACGCGCCTTCTTCCAAGTTCGAGAGCTGCGGCTATCGCCGATGCCTTTGCCTTCCCGATGCCTGGTATGCGCATTATCTCATCGGTATCCATCCCAGGATTGCGGTCGAGCTTTTCCTCGAGATCGCGGGCAATGATCTCAACCGGCCGTCCCTGGAAGCCAGAGCCTATGATGAGTATCAGCAGCTCCTCATCCGATAATGCCCCTGATCCGAGACGTTCCATTCTCTCCCTCGGCCTGTCCGCTGCCGGTGTTTCCTTCATTGTGCCGTGCTCCGGCCTGATTCTGTAGCTTCTCATGCCATCGTATACGCGCTGAGTATCCTTTTCTGCCAGACTTTTCATCCGTTCTCATGTAAAATCAGGGCCATGAGGCGCTACAGGATAGGCGAGATGGCTTCGCTCAGCTCTCTTTCGGAGCGGACGATCAGATACTATGAGGAACAGGGCTTGATAAAAGCCGGACGGTCAGAAGGCGGCCAGAGATGGTACACCGATGAGGATCTTGTCTATCTCAGGAGGATAATAGAGCTCAAGGGGCTAGGTTTCTCCCTTGTTGAGATCAGGCGTATCTTCGAGCTGAAGGATTCGGACCGGTCCGGGAACCTCCGCAGGAAAGCGCTTCTCAGCGAGTACCGGAAGAAGCTGGATGAGGATCTCGGGAAGCTGGAAGCGCTGCAGAAGCATATCGATGAGCTTGAATGGCATA
>CASEGX010000089.1 GCA_949287505.1 uncultured Spirochaetales bacterium
CAGATTCCATGTTATACTACCTGTTCTGGATGGACATGAAGGCAGCGATAGGCCTTTTACTTCCATAAAATCAGCAGCCGAGGAGATTATAGGATTCATTGATACTTGCTGTGGCGGTTCAGTGCTTGCTATCGGAGGTTTATCTCTCGGTGGTCAGATTCTTCTTGAGATTGCAGCAAGAAGAAATAAAATATCCAGATTCTTTCTCTTTGAAAGTACATTGGCAATCCCCATGCGTGTTACAGCAGCATTCATCCCATCTTCTGTTTCCATCAGTTATCCCCTCATAAAGCATAAATGGTTCTCAAAGCTGCAAGCGAAAACACTTGGAATTCCTGCCGATCTGTTTGAGACATATTACGAATCATCAATCCAGATAAGCAAGGAAAGCCTTTCTAGGATGCTGCTGGAGAACGCAGCCTTTATGCCTGCTTCCTCCATAAAGGAAACAAATGCCCTTGTTATAGTGGGCTCTGAGGAAAGAAGAATAATGCGGCGTTCTGCCAGGAAGCTCAATGAAATGATAGAAGGAAGCAAGCTTAGAATACTCCCTGGATACAAGCATGGAGAGCTGAGTCTTAGGCATCCGGAGGAATATGTTGCACTCCTAGTTAAAATGATTGACGGAAACTCTGAGCAAATAACATATGGAGGTTGCGAGATATAGACACATCCTTTTGTCTTTAAAATTATAATTATTTGCTGTTCTGAGAGAGGCAGCAAAAATAAACTCAACCAATGGTTTGTTTAATCCAGAGGGCAAAACGCATAATATTTAAACCGAGGAACGGGAGGATGTTCCACTGGAGAACCAATGATCGATCAGATAAAGATAGGAAAATTCATCGCAGCTAAAAGGAAGGAGAAATCCCTTACTCAGGCTGAAGTCGCTGAGAGGTTGGGAATAACAGACAGGGCTGTTTCAAAATGGGAGAGGGGACTAGCTCTTCCTGATGCATCCATAATGCTGAATCTGTGCAATATCCTTGGCATTAGTATAACGGAACTGCTCACGGGAGAAGCAACAATGGAAGAAGACTATAAGGACAAAGCGGAAAAACTCATTCTTGAGATAAGGAAAAAAGAAGAGGAGAACAACAGGTATCTGCTCAGACTTGAAACCGTTATAGGTGTTCTATCAACTGTATCTGCCCTCACAATCATATTTACAGCGGCATTCCTGACTCCAGGAACCGTGCTTATGACTTTCCTGGTTTTGATTGCGCTATTGATACTCTTTGTAGGAATTTACTTTGCATTGAATATCGAGCGTGATGCAGGATACTACGAATGCAGATCCTGCCATCATAGATACGTTCCAGATTTCAGCCATGTAGTCATGGCTATGCATATAGGAAGATCCCGCCTGATGAAATGCCCTTCATGCGGAAAGAGGACATGGCAGAAGAAAGTTCTTTCAAGATAGGTTTCTCTGAATAATCAGGCATGGAAAAGAAAATCTGCTAGAGCTGTGGCATGGAAATGGATGAGAGTCTCTCTCTATGGGACAGTACCATTCTCCATGAATTATCGACTCATGAGAAAAAGATCGTGCTTTCAAAGTTTGACAGTAATGGTGAGTTCTCAAAGTATGATGAACCTCTTTTCTGGCTTGCTGATTCGATGATCTGCAATCTGTGCTACAAATGCAATGATTCATCAGTTGGCTTTGCTCTGAATTTAAACGGGAGCAGTGTAAAATCTTATATGGGGAACATAGGTCTTCTCGTAAGTCTTGCCTTCTCTGCAAATGAGCTTACTGACAACAGCTTATACCGTTCAATCATGGATGGGCGTCTGTCAATGAACAAAGGGATGCTGTACGAGAATGTCATTGCCCAGATGATTACAGCCTCAGGACGTCAGCTGTACTTCTATTCTCATTACAATGAAGTCAAGAAAAGGAATGATGTTGAAATTGATTTCCTGCTTTCTAATGGAAGTAAACTTGATTTCAAGGTGTTCCCGATTGAAGTGAAATCCTCTAAGAATTACACAACCTCTTCCCTTAATGTTTTTTCTGAGCGGTTTAAGGGACGTATTGGAGGCTCGATTATCATTCACCCGAAGAGTTTTTCTATTAGCGGAGATATTAAGAAATATCCGCCTTATATGCTTTCGATATTGCTTGCTGACAACGTATTGCGGTGATGCAGATGCGAGATTTACAGGTTATCTGATTTTAGGGATCAAGTTATGATATTTCGAGTAAGCCCCCAGAACGATTGTGTGGGAATGATAATGAATGACAGTTCGTACAGGAAGAGATAAATAAATGTCGATGATTGGCGATGAGAACTTAGATGAATTCCAGTTTGTAAACCTTTTGCAGCTGTGAGATTTACACAAATAGGCCTATGATGTTAATCTCTCTGCTATGGAAGCAGTTCTTAGGACAGAAAACCTCTGTCTTGATATCAGTGGGAAAGCAATATTCAAGGATGTCTCGTTATCGTTGGAGAAGGGCTCTTTTGCAGCTCTCTGCGGTAGGAACGGGGCTGGTAAAAGCCAGTTGATGAGATGTCTTAAAGGGCTTAGAAAGCCAACTTCCGGGAGTATTCTCATTGATGGTAATCCTTCTTCTCCTAAAGAGAGAATGAAGAGAATAGCCCTTGTGTTCCAAAGTGCTGAGATGCAGATTGTACAGCAGAGTGTGGAGAAGGATATTGCATTCGGACCGGAGAACCTTGGACTCGATAAGGCAGAGGTTCAGCGCCGAGTCGATGAAGCGATATCAATCATGGATCTTGATGACAAGAGAAAGCAGAGGCCGCAGACCCTGTCTGGAGGAGAACTGAGAAAGACTGCTATTGCCGGTGTACTGGCAATGCAGCCTGATGTGATCCTTCTTGATGAGCCATTTGCTAATCTTGATTATCCATCGACTCTTGCTGTGATCAGAGCACTTATAGCAATGCATGAACGTGGTTATACCATTCTTGTTGTATCGCATGAGGCTGAGAAGTTCCTCTCTCATACGGATATGCTGTTTATCATGGATAAAGGCAGGCTTGCTGTATCTGGCCCATCTGATGAGATTTACGGAACTCTCCACGATTATGATATATATCTCCCGCAATCATGTGCATTTGAGGATCTTACATGGCTGAAGGGGTAATATTCCATTATCGTAATGATGACAACATACTCTCGAGGATGAATCCAAATGCGAAGCTTCTTTCAGTGCTTGTCTTCTCTGTCATCGTTTCATCGTCCGGAAGTGCTGTCGTGCTAGGCTTGTCATTGCTTCCTGTAGTGATAGCAATAGCTATCAGGCTTCCTTTTTCCAGTTATCTGAAAGAGAGTGTTTTCTTCCTGATTCTTGCAGTCTGTATGAGTATTTCGGCTGCTGTCGATACACACAATGCACTGCTAGCTGCTTCAAAAGGAGTAGGTTTTCTTGCGATGGTCCTGGCATCAATGCTTCTCACTGACAGTACAATGCCTGATGATCTTTCCCGTTCCCTGGGATCTGCATTCTCGCATGTGATAGGAAAGCATGCATATGTCCTTGCGGCTGCCGTGGAGATAACAATTTCCATGATCCCTCTCATAGTTGATAGTGCTATCGGAATGTTTGAAGCACGCCGTGCGCGCGGTTCATCATTTGTCCGCCATCCCATACGCACCATTTCAGAATACTCTGTTTCAATTGTTTCTGACCTCCTGAACAAAGCTGAGGTATATACAGATGCATTGTATGCGAGAGGCTATGATGCTTCTGTTCGTCGCAGTGTTCCAGGATACAGTGTTCTTGATGCAGTGGTCATTGCTATCGATATCGTTGCGATAATCTCCGCTATCATAACGGCGCATCTTCTCTGACAGATTGACAGGATTATATCATGTTTTGTAAACTTCTGTTCGAATAAAGGTTTACAAAGATGGAAAGAAAGCAGATTTTGAAAATCGTCATTGTTGCACTTTTTGCTGCGCTTTTTGCTGCCGGTGCATATATTAAAATACCACTTGCACCTGTTCCTGTTGTACTGAGTACACTCTTTGCGCTCATTGCAGGTTCATGTCTTCCTATGTCATTGGCTGTTGCCAGTGTTATTGTTTATCTCTTCATTGGAGCTATAGGACTTCCTGTATTCACATCAGGAGGAGGATTTGCTGCATTATTCGGACCGACTGGAGGATATCTTATAGGATTAATACCTGCAGTTATCTTTGGTTCTCTGATAATGAAGGCATTGGAGAAGCATATAAGGATAGCTTCCTTCCTTTCTGCTGTAGTTGCAACGGTATTTATATATATTGTCGGGCTGCCATGGCTTTCCATCAGGATGGGCGGGCTCTCCATTGCAGCAACGCTGAGTTCAGGCCTTGTTCCGTTCATCATCGGAGATACCCTCAAGATAGTTGTTTCTACAATAATAGCACCTGTTATCAGGCCTCGTATCATGGAATTGCTTGAGCGCGATGAGTGAGGATGATATGAGAATCAGAGAACTTGCGGAGAAGGTAATTGATGGCTATGCTGTCAGCGCATCCGAGGCCATGCATCTGTATAATGAGCCGCTTGAGACTCTTTGCAGTGAGGCAGACCGGATACGCAGGCATTTCTGCTCCGATCGTTTCGATATATGTGCAATAGTGAATGGAAAGTGTGGGCGCTGCTCCGAGAACTGCCGCTTTTGTGCGCAGTCTGCTTTCAATGATACCGGTGTTGAGTCCTATCCTCTGCTTTCATCCGATGTGATAGCAGAGGCTGCTGAGAAGGCATCTCATCACGGAATACAGCGCTTCTCGATCGTGACATCAGGAAGAAAACTTTCCAGAGGCGAAGTTGAGGCAATGTGTCTTGCTGCCAAGCGCATACATGAGTGCTGCGACATTTCGATTTGTGTCTCTTTCGGGTTGCTGGATGAAGAGGCGTTCAGAAAGCTTAAAGAGGCAGGTGTTACAAGGGTGCACTGCAATATTGAGACATCCAGACGATATTTCCCTTCTATATGCACGACTCATTCCTTCGATGATAAAATCGTGACGATAAAAGCGGCACAGAAAGCAGGGCTTGAAGTGTGCAGCGGAGGTATCATGGGGCTGGGAGAGACACCGGAGGACCGTGTAGATATGGCCATCACTCTCAGAGAGCTTGGTGTCAGGAGCGTGCCTTTGAATATGCTTAATCCGATTCCTGGCACTCCATTTGGGAACAATAAGAAGCTTTCTTTAGATGATATGCGCCGTATAATCGCTGTTTTCAGGTTTCTTATACCAGATGCAGCAATCAGAATGGCTGGAGGCCGGGCTCTTCTTCCAGATAACGGGCGTTCATGCTTTCTCTCAGGAGCTAATGCCGCCATTTCTGGAGATATGCTGACGACAGCTGGCATTACTTCTGAAGCAGATATGGAGATGCTGACAGAGCTCGGATACAGAGTCTGAAAACTTGTAGAAAATAAAAGAATGTTATCCAGAAAACGAGGGGCATGATCGGTTATACAAATGCTTTAATGTGGTAAGCTACAGCCATGGATGATTTACTCAGACTGAATGAGAAGAAACTCGGCTTTGGCTTGATGAGACTTCCCAAGGATGAAAACGGAAGAATAGATACTGCGAAAACAATCAGTATGGTTGATTGCTTCCTCGAGCAGGGCTTTACATATTTTGATGCAGCATATTCATATCCTGGAGCTGAGGAGGTTTTCCACACTGCTGTCAGTTCCAGGTATCCGAGAGACCGCTATACTCTCGCATCCAAGATGTCCAGCGGGGCACTTTCCGATGATTTTACGCCGGAGAAGATGTTTGAAGAACAGCTTAGGCGTACAGGACTGGATTATATCGATTTCTATCTTCTGCACAGTATCCAGAAAGAGAATCTCCAGATATTCGACAAATACGATGCCTGGTCATATGGTGAGAGGCTGAAGAGGGAGGGCAAGATCCGTCATCTTGGTTTCTCATTCCACGATAGTCCGGAATTCTTGGATATGATTCTGAAAGAGCATCCTGAGATGGAATTCGTGCAGCTTCAGATCAATTATCTTGACTGGAACAATCCTAAGGTCCAGTCTGCTGGAGTCTATGAGGTTGCAAGAAAACACGGCAAGCCTGTAATCATCATGGAACCTGTGAAGGGTGGTCTTCTTGCAAATCTTCAGAGTGCCATAACAGAGCCATTCGGCAGTGCATCTCCTTCTTCCATGGCACTGCGCTTTGCTGGAGGATTGGATGGTATTCTCGCAGTTCTTTCCGGGATGAGCACGATGGAGCAGCTTGTGGAGAATACAAGGATATTCTCGCCTCTTAAGAAGCTTTCGGATGAGGAGATGAAAGCGCTTGATTGTGTGAAGGAGCGCATAGAGAGACTGCAGGTGATAGAATGCACCGCATGTGGTTACTGCCTTTCTGGCTGTCCTGAGAAAATCTCTATCCCGGATATCTTCAAGCTGCTAAATGAAGAGGCTGTCATCAGGGATAAGGAAAGTATCGGAAGAAGATATGCAGCTATGGTAGGAGATGGAAAATCCGGAGCGGCATCAAGCTGTATCAGATGCGGAAAGTGCGAGAGAATATGTCCTCAGAAACTACCAATCAGAAATCTCCTTAGCTCTGCTGAAAGCCGGCTCGTTTGATCTCTTCCAGGCTTCCTGCAGTCTCTTTGCAGGATAGCCTGTTGCATGGCATTTGCTGTTCCGAATGCGAAGATGGTTTTAGGATCTGCTGTTTTCCATATTCGTCTTTCTTTTCTGAGAGACAGCAAGACCTGCAAGTGTCATGGCTGTTCCAAGTCCCATAAGCAATGAAACCGGTTCCTCAAGGAAGACAGCGGAGAATATGATTGTAATGACAGGGACAAGGTAGATGTATGTACTTGTTTTTACGGCTCCAAGTTCTGATACGGAATAGTTCCAGGTAACAAAGCACAGAGCTGAGGCCCCGAATCCCAGATAAAGAAGATTGAGGATATTCCCGTAGTCCTTGAACCTTTCAAGATCAGCCGAAATGCCAGAGAAAAGCAGAATAGGAAGCATGAAAAGCAGTCCATAGAAAAACATACGCCTTGTTGACTGAATCACGTTGTATCCGAATGAGCTTATGTGATTTGAGATAATGGAATATATAGCCCAGAGAATTGCTGCAGCAAGCGCAAGGATGTCTCCGCGAGGATTAAGCTGCAGCGAGCTTCCATTTATGTTGATCATGATTATTCCGGCAATCGCTACGATGAATCCTAAATAGAATCTTAAAGGAATATGCTCTTCTTTTTTCAGTAAATTGCTGATGATTGCCGTAAAAAACGGTGCAACTGATATTATTACGCTTACGTTTGATGCCATCGTGAATGTCAGTGCAATGTTCTCAAGAAGATAGTACATGCATATGCCGCTTAATCCTGCAACGGCGAATGCTGCTTCTTCTTTCCAGTTTCTGGTTCTGAGAAGATGTGGGGAAATAAGAAAAAGAGCCGCATAACCAAGAACGAAACGCAGAAAGAGTATCTCTATTGGAAGAAAGTCTTTCAGAAGCACTTTCGTGGATACGAAGGTTGTTCCCCATATCAATATGGTGACAAGAGCCGAGATATGTCCTTTGCATGATTCTCTTTCCATAGGGAATATATTAGGAATATTAATCTCGGCTCAGTCAACGATATGGGCAGGTGATTAATGCAAATCGACCTTCTCTGGGGTGCTGAGCTGCGTTCTCACATAATCCTCATAGGTTTCATCCCTTCGGATTCTGTATACCTCTCCCTTCTCTAAGAGGTATTCGGCATGCCGCATCTTCGCGTTGTAATTGAAGCCCATTGAATGTCCATGTGCCCCCGTGTCATGTATGACAAGAATGTCATCCTTCTCGATTTCTGGAAGCATCCTGTCTACTGCAAACTTATCGTTGTTCTCACATAGTGAGCCAGTGACATCGTATTTATGGCAGGCTTTTCTGTTTTCTTTACCCACCACCGTAATATGATGATATGCTCCATAGAGCGCCGGACGCATCAAATCTGCCATCGTGGCATCCAGGCCGACATAGTCTTTGTATTTCTTGACAACATGGCGCACTCTGGAGACGAGATAACCATAAGGGCCGGTAATGCAGCGGCCGCATTCAAAAGAAATGCGTACAGGATCAAGTCCTTCTGCTTTTATCATTGAATCATAGAGCTCATGAATCCTGTCAGAAAGTGAGAAGAAACTAATGCCATCATCCTCCGGCCTGTATGGAATGCCTATGCCTCCTCCGAGGTCAACCTGCTCAATCCTGATTCCTGCCTTGTCTCTCAATTCCTTTACCAGTGAAAAGAGCATTCTTGCTGTTTCCACGATATAATTCTCGTCAAGTTCATTTGAGGCAACCATTGTATGCAGCATGAAATGCTCTGCACCGAGTTCTCTGGCTCTCCTGTAGCACTCAAGGAGCTGGTCATGGGTGACTCCGTATTTAGCCTCAACAGGATTTCCGATAATCGCATTTCCCGTTCTTTCCCTTCCCGGGTTGTAACGGAATGAGATTGTCTTTGGCAAAGACCCACAGACTCTGAGAACATCATCGATGTGTGTGATGTCGTCCAGGTTGATAATGGCCCCCATTCTGTAAGCTTCCAGAAATTCCTCGTCAGCAGTGTCGTTTGATGAGAACATTATCCTCTCAGCAGGGATTCCTGCCTCGCGCGCAAGCCTTAGCTCCGGAAGGGAAGAGCAGTCTGCTCCGAAACCGATGGAAGAGAGCAGCCTGAGTATGTTGATGTTCGGCAGTGCCTTGACTGCGAAATAATTGATGAATCCATCAGACCAGCTGAATGCATTTTCCATATTGATGGCGTTTGCCTTCATTCCATCTCCATCGTATATATGAAACGGTGTTCCCACGGTCCTTGCAAGAGCGAGAAGCCTTTCAGATTCCATTGGAAGCGTTTTCGTTGTCATATGTTCTCCTTGATGGACTTCACTGCCATCTCTATGTCTTCTCTGTGTCCATATGCGGATATCCTTACAAAGCCTTCTCCTGCAGGCCCGAACCCGGATCCAGGAGTTGTCGCGACATGGGCTTTCTCGAGCAGATGGGAGAAGAATTCCCAGCTGGACATTCCAGAAGGGCATTTTGTCCATACATATGGGCTATCAATGCCTCCATAACAGGTAAGTCCTGTCTCCTCAAGGCCTTTTCTGATTATCCTGGCATTCTGCTTGTAATAGGAGACAAGAGAAGCACACTCCTTTCTTCCCTCGCTGTCCAGAGCAGCGATTCCTCCAGCTTGTGCGATATTGCTTGCACCGTTGAAGAATGTAGTCTGTCTTCTGTTCCAGTATTGGTGGAGGAGGGAAGTATTCTCATCTTCGCACACCAGCTTTTCCGGAACGATTGTCCAGCCGAGCCTCACGCCTGTGAAACCTGCATTCTTTGAAAAGGAATTAATCTCAATCGCACAATCCATTGCACCATCTATCTCATAAATCGAGTGAGGTATGCCTTCTGTTTCGATGTAGTCAGAATAGGCGGCGTCGAAGATGATGATTGACTTGTGCTTGTGGGCATAATCAATGAAAGCAGAAAGCTGTTCTTTCGTTGCAACTGCCCCTGTGGGGTTGTTTGGAAAGCATAGATAGATCAGGTCTGCATGCTCTTCCGGAGGACATGATACAAAGCCATTAGATTCATCGGCTCTCATATATACAATGCCTTCATATCCATCATAGGCTTTGTTATAGCTTCCTGTGTGGCCTCCTGCGACATTTGAATCGACATATACAGGATATGCCGGATCCTGGGTTGCGATGATGCTGCTGTTGCTGAAAATCGACTGTATGTTTGCGGCATCGCTTTTGGCTCCATCTGAGACGAAGAATGCATCAAGAGGCAGGGATACCCCATATTCCTCCTGGTAATGTCTCCTGAGAGCTTCTCTTAGCGCCGTATCTCCTTGTTCGTCTCCATATCCCGTGTATGTGTCACGGCATGATAGTCTGTCGATTTTATCCTTCATGGCTTTGGCTATGTGAGGAGTTATCGGTTCGGTTGTATTTCCAATCCCGAGTCTCATGACCTTCTTCCCAGGATTCCTGAGCTGCCATTCATTTATACGCCTTGCAATCTCCGGGAAGAGATACCCGGAGCTAAGTCTGGCAAAGTATTCATTTGCACGGGCCATTAGATGCGTCCTCCTTCTATATCCCGAGTCATGCTGTCGACAATCGAAATCAGGGAAGCCCTGTGTTCATCGCTTTCAAGTGAGCAAAGCGGGAGCCTGAACGACTCACGGCACCAGCCACGGTGTGCCATTGCAGTCTTTATCGGGATGGGATTCGTTTCAATGAAACATGCGCTGAAGAATGGTGAGAACCATGTTCCAAGTCTATTGGCTTCATCCCAGTCCCCTGATAATGCGGCATGAATCATTCTTGCCATTTCATGAGGAAACAGGTTTGAGGCCACGGATATCACACCATCGCCACCGAGCCGGATGAGGTCAAGTGCCAGATTGTCGTCGCCTGAGAGCACCATGAAATCATCAGCGGTTGTTTTCACGACTTCTTCCATCTGTGTAAGTGAGCCGGAGGCTTCCTTCACCGCAACGATGTTTGGACAGTCGTTCTCCAGTCTTATGAGCGTCTTTGTCTCCAGATTGACGCCAGTACGGCCCTTGATGTTGTAGAGAATGCAGGGAATCTTCACGGATTCTGCAATGGCCTTGAAGTGAAGATACATACCCTTCTGAGTCGGCTTATTGTAGTACGGGTTGACGAGAAGCAGGGCACTGGCTCCGGCATCTTCTGCATGCTGGGAAAGCCTGATGGCTTCCGTCGTTGAGTTGGATCCTGTTCCCGCTATGACTGGAACGCGGCCTGCCGCATATTTGATTGTCTGAGCGATCACACGGTCATGTTCTTCATGTGACAGAGTAGGGCTTTCTCCTGTTGTACCACACGGCACAAGACCATCTATACCAGACTCAATCTGATGATTGACAATCTTTTCAAGCGCTTTGTAGTCGACGGTGCCAAGATCCGTGAAAGGTGTTATGAGTGCTGTGTAGACGCCATTGTATTCATGCATTGTTGTGTCCTCCTATAAGCGATGCGGTGAAGTCTTCCATTGAGTAGAGACCGGCAGGCTGTTTCAGAAGCCAGAGAGCAGCCTCGATTGAACCGGAGGCGAATCCTCTTCTGTCCCTTGCCTGATGTGTGATAGTGATGCTGTCTGACGGACCGTCGATGATCACGCTGTGTGTTCCTGGTATAAAACCGGCTCTTATCGATGAAATCTGGAGCTGTTCCGGATCAATTTTTCCTGTGCTGTTCCCGGAAAGTATGCTCTTTTTCCTGTCCGTCACTGAGAGTATCCTTTCAGCAGCCATAAGCGCTGTACCGGAAGGGCTGTCTGCTTTTGCCCTATGGTGTAACTCACTTATTGCTATATCGTAAGAAGGTATTGTGTTTATCAGTTTGCCCGCTTCCTCTGCAAGGTGAAGGAAAATCGATACACCGATTGAGAAATTCGCAGAGTAGAGTATGCGCGCATTTCCATTCATCTTTGCACGTACCTCATCAATCCTGTCATTCCATCCGGTTGTTCCAATTACGGCTGTCGCAGATGCCGATATGTACAAATCTATATTCTTCATTATCGATACAGGAGATGAGAAGTCTATTACAGCATCACAGCTTCTGATGATGCCCTCTGTCAGTTCTCTTCCAGTCACGGAGGAAGAAGTGTCTGCGGGGTCTATTATTGCAGTGACCTCGATTCCTTCACTGCACATGGAATGGACCATCTTGCCCATTTTCCCATATCCGATGATTGCAATTCTCATACAAACCTACCTTGTTTCTGAAACTATCAATAAAATAACAATTATGTCAATAAATTAACATAATGTTATTATTATAACAAAACAAGGAATGATTCATTCTTCATCAATCAGAAATAAAAGTCCTCTGACTGTTCTTTCGTCGGGTTCGTCAAAATGCCCTCCTTTATTCAGGTGAAATGTAGTTCTGATTCCTTTTTGCGAGAGATGTGAGACTATTCCTTCGGTATCATCTTGGACTGTTTTCAGAAAACGGTTCTTTGTTCTGCATTCCCTGTCCCCAAGGGAAAAGTAAATTGAGTCAGGCTTTGCTTTCATCTCATGGCTGAATACGAAGTCCCGGAAACGCGGAAACCACATTGATCCTGAAATGCTTGCGGCTTTTGAGAATTCAGATGTCCTGTAGAGTGAATAGATTGCAAAAAGGCCAGCCAGTGAATAGCCTGTAATTGCTCTCCATGAAGTATTTCTACAAATAATTGATTCTGTTTTCGGTATGATTTTCTCTGTAAGAATATGGAGGAAAGCATCGGCCCCACCTGCATACTCCTCATCTCCAAATGCTGGAGGAGCTTGCCATGGAGTCATATCCTTGTACCAGTCTATCGAGCTTATAACGGCAAGGCTGAACGATTTGTTTGTTGCCTTACAGAGTTTCTCATATATTTGCTTTCCGTTACCGGCGAATGAACACAGATACAGAACGGGCGCATTCTCTTCTGCGGCGGGGTATATTGATACATTCTTTCCATCAAGGACAAATTCAGTCATTTTTTCTCACATCCTCAGAAAAATCGGGGCTCCTCTGAAGAAGCCCCGTGTGGCATTACAGGCTCTCTTTGAAATCATTCCTGAATGCTTTCACAAGTTTTTCCTGCCAGGCGGAAGTAGGGGATAACCGTCCGAAGAAGAACCGGAGAGATGATGGCTCTTCTGTGAATCTCAAGCCTCCGATGAGGTCTCTGTGATCATAAAGCCATTTTATCCTGTCGATTGCATATTTCACCTGAGAAAGCGTGAATACGCGGCGCGGCAAGGCAAGGCGCAGAAGCTCTACAGAGGCAAGATGCTCGGATCCATCTTCCTCTCTTTGCTCTGATATCGTACCTCTCTCCATTCCTCTTATTCCTCCCGCAATGTACACAGCCGCTGCTAGAGCTCCTGCGGGGTATTCCTCCTGTTTCACCTGCGGGATGAAACGTGTCGCATCCAGATGGCAGCCAAGTCCTCCTGCTGGTGTTACTACAGGCACGCCAAGCTTTACCAGCTCATCCGTCATATATTTGATGAAAAGCGGTCCCTGGGATATGACATCCATGTCCATCGTTTCCTCAAGGCCTACGGTCATCGCTTCCATCTCTCTTACGCTCATGCCTCCGTATGTGAGGAAGCCTTCAAACATGGGAACCAGCTCTCTCATCTTCAGGTAAAGCTTCTCATCGTGGATTGCGATTCCGCCGCCGCGTGCAAAACCAAGTTTGCGGGCAGAGAAGTAGATAATATCCATCTTTGCGGAAATCCGTTTCGTTATTTCACGAATTGACAGGTTCTTTGCGCTTTCTTCCCTTGTCTTTATGAAATAGAGATTATCCTGCAAGAGGCTCGCATCCATCACCACAAGCTTTCCATAGCTGTGTGTCATATCCGCAACGGCCTCTATATTCTCAAGCGACAGAGGCTGTCCTCCTATGAGGTTCGTTCCGGCTTCTATTCTGACAAAAGGAATCCTGTCTCCCTTTTCTTCGAAGACTCTCTTCAGCTTGCCAAGATCGAAATTCCCCTTGAAAGGATGATCACTTGTGATCTTGATGCCCTCATCAATGACGACTTCCTCGACGTATCCGCCAAGTCTTGTTATATGTGCCTTTGTTGTCGTGAAGTGGTAGTTCATCGGGATTATCGAGCCTTTTCGGACAAATGTCATAGCAAGGATATTCTCTGCAGCCCTTCCCTGATGAGAAGGCAGAAAGTATTTTGTCCCGAAGATTTCCTCAAGCTTGTCAGTAAGACGGGTGAATGTAGCACTTCCGGCATAGCTGTCGTCTGCAATCATCATTGCCGCAAGCTGTCTGTCGCTCATGGCATTCACGCCACTGTCTGTGAGCATGTCGAGAAAGATATCTTTATTCTTCAGAAGAAAAGTGTTGTTTCCGGCTTCATTTATGGCTTCTGCTCTGCGTTCGACAGGTACCAGATCAAGCTTCTGTACTATTCTGACCTTGTGGAGTTCAAGGGGGATGTTCTCCCCCGTGTAGAATTGGATTTCTGACATAAAATTCCTCTTTCCTTCAAGTTTGTTACAGTAAGAATGCCATGTCAAACAAAATAAAAAGATTTATGCATTGGATTTTATATTTTATGCATAAATATTCTTTTGTGTCGTCAGATTCGCAATAAACTCCGTCAAAGTGTTCTTAGTCAGGTGACTATAAGAAGGTGTAGTCAGCAGGGTCTGGCATTGGCAGGCTATCTGCTTCAAGCAGCGCGTTCAAGGCAAGCTGGAATCCCTCTTTTTCCACATCCTGCAGTGTTATCCCGAAATACGCTCTGAGATAGGCCCAGAATGGATTTCCATTTAAAAGGTATTCTCCTGTAGCAGATTCATAGGCCTTGCTAAGTATTGCCGGATAGAACAGTTTTCCATTTCTTGTAATGTAGAATGCATTTGAGACGACTTTCTCATACTCTTTGCCAGCTTCTGCAAACGGCCCATTCTCCTGACTGCTCAGGAAGAGGCCGCTGATAGTGCCTTGAAAAGAATGAGGGGTTCTGTCTTCCCGGAGCAGGGAAACCGAATCGTCTGCAACGAAGCTTACATCATCCGGAAGGTTCCAGTACTCATATTCCTTCCATGTATTGCTTATGTCCGCCGCTTCAGGGTAGGGCAGATTCCTGCCAGCCTGGCCGATGAGGGTATCAAGCATCCAGTCAGGATTGGCAGCGGCAGTGTCCGCATTCAGGCCAAGATATTCCTCTATATACCACCTGAATGGATTCTCATGATATTTCATATCGCCATTTCCTGCGATATATACATCTCTTATGATCTCGGGAACATACAAAGCGTAGTTGTATCTGTTTCCTGCATCATCTTCTCCGCCTGTTTGCAGATAGAATACATAGAACGTATTCTCATCATAGTCAGCTATTCCGCTGCCTGAAGTGTTGCCAAAATTGATGAGAAGCCCGATGGAAGGATCTCCTTCGGGGAGAGTGTTTAGCTCTGAGCTTTGTCCTCTGATTCCTGAAACATTGCTCACAAGGGTAAGATACGGTGCTTTCCCAGGGCTTTCTGAGCAGCCGGTGATGGCTATTAGTGATAAAAGCAAGAAGAAAATGGCAGACTTTCTCATGTCTTAATTATACTATGATTCTCAATCTCTGCAGGCAGAATCCGGAATGATTAGTCATTTGCAAAGTAATAAAAAAGAGCCCCCGACCGGATTTGAACCGGTGACCTCAACCTTACCATGGTTGCGCTCTACCGACTGAGCTACAAGGGCGAATGCTTTATGTAATTGCTTGTGATAAAATACCAGCTATATGTAATAAAAGCAAGGACTTTTTATCACATAATGTAGCAAACATCTTTCCAGAATTGTCACACTTCTGTCACAGTCCCTAAAAAACTGTCACACTTTTTACAATTCTTTTTGATGAATGGAATTGATTTTTCATGCCTCTGCTTTATGCCTTGCTGCAGAACCGAAGGATGCATAAATAGATGATCACGGCTTTGATGAGTTACGTTTGAGGTGGACATATTCAGAAATCTGAAAGAGTCTCTGTCGCTTTTTGATATTTTTCCTTTCAGAATTGCGTATGGCATATTGTGCAGAGAATAGTGGGCTGGAATAATCTTATTAGAAATCCTCGAACTCGATAGTGGCGTTTTTGCGTCTCGTTGAGATTCTGTAGCCGCTCTTATTCAGTATTGTCATGAATCTCTCTTTGTTGGTTTCCGGCAGATATATCATCCCGTTCTCACACCTTAGCACAAGGCTTCCTATTGGCGTGGTATCAAGCAGATTGTTAAATGTCTCCATATCATTTATCTGCAGGAGTGAGCCTTGTGAGATACTATTCATTAAATCATAGGATTTGATTGCCTTGTCGAAGAATTCCATCCAGTTTTGCGATGGTTCATCTGAAATAAGGCTTTTGAATTTCTCTATCTTTCTCCTGCAGTCTTCTTTGTTCTCTGCTGAGGATGTGAAAGATGAAAGTGTCACTTTATATCTGATCTCTCCGAGTGGATCTGCTATCTCCGAGAGAAAGCTCCTGATTCTTATGTCCTTCCCCTTGTATGTGATAAGCAGCAAATCCTTGTCTGCAACGGGGGCAGAGAATTCCTTCTTTATCTCAGGTTTGTTGTCAGAGAGTCCGAATACCCAAGCACCCAGAGCATTGATCCTCACAGCATCCAGACAGTCACAAGGAGAGTAGGGTATTTTCCTGGTCTTTGTCTTCTTCATCGTAAGAGGCGGATCTTTTTCTGTTATATCAAGGCATCCTAATAATGCGAGTATGTACAGCATCCCTGCAAAAACAGGACGGCGGAAAAGTTCATCCGTGTGTCTGTATAAGGCCTTGTCATCGCTATCGCACAGCATATCGGCTGAAATGGATGTTGTGTAATCCAATGGATGCCTTAGGTCATTTCCCTGAATCGGTGCCGTCGAGGCCCTGTATGACTTCCAGAGAGCAGCTGTGTCATACCACATGCCCGGTTTCAATGAGGAGAGGAGAGTGACAAGAGACCATCTGAAATATGGAAGGATTACCATATGCTCAGCGACCGCTTTCCTGAGTTTCAGATTGGTAAGGAAAAAATCATTCTCGATTGTCAGGTATGTTTCTGAGCACCATGCTTCTATAATATCTTTTACATCCTTCTTCTTTCTCAGCCTGTAGTCATAGCCATATTCAGAAATAAGCGCGATGAGAAGCTGGTCCTTTGAAAATCCCCACTCCTCAGCCTTTAGATGGCCTGTTCCTGTCTTTCCCTTGAAAGAATCCCTCCGCTGGGACTTTGTATCACGATAGCTCCATCCTATCCTTCTGTCCTGCAGATAGCTGATGATATCTTCTATTTCGTCCATGTCAGAAAAAGATGGTGTCCTGTTATCTGAAGGCATGGGAATTGAGATATCTCCAAGTATTTCCGCAAAGAGAATTGAGGCGTACAGTACAGGGGAAGCCTGGTGGTTCCAGTAGTCACTCCAGTTCAGGGCTTTATGGAAATAATAAAGGCCATGGCTCCTGATCTCAATGCAGAATGCCTTCACCAGCAGGGCATAGTCGGAGGCGGCAAAGCTCTCCATATCCATGCCAAGATTTCCGGCAATTTCTCCGACTGTAAGCGGTATGTCACGGTTTATGTATGGAAGAAGTGTCATGAATGCAATGTCTTTTTCCATATTGGACCTGAGTGTTGCTTTGTCAGCCTCTTCTATGAATGCCAGAAGCGAACTTTCTTCACCGTTTTTTCCTGTAAGGAGCTTTGAAAGCCTTCCAGGGATATCCATATCCTGACCAAAGCAATTGCTGCCTGTCGCTTCCAGGAGAAGACGGACGGCATTGTATATCACATTGCTGAATTCTTTCTCATTGACCATTTTCCTACTCCAGAAGGCTTGTTATCTCTTCTTCACTGAGGAATTTCAGCATCATTCCATCAGAGGTTATGAGAGCCGAAGACAGTTCTTTTTTCTTATTCTGCAGTTCAAGCATCTTCTCCTCAATGGTACCTTTCGCGATAAGGCGATAGCAGAAAACAGGATTCTTCTGCCCGATTCTGTGCGTTCTGTTGATGGCCTGATCCTCCGCGGCTCCATTCCACCATGGATCGAATATGAATACATAATCCGCAGCTGTCAGATTGAGCCCCACACCGCCGGTTTTCAGTGTCATTAGAAAAACCTTGGTCTCCGGATCTGTCTGGAAGCGTGTTATAAGGGCTTCCCTGTCCCTTGTAGCTCCCGTCATCGTGATGTATCCGATGCCTTCGTTCTCCAGGTCCCTTCCGAGTTTCTCGATTGTATCAAGAAATGACGTGAATATGAGGACCTTGTGAGAGGCTGAGGTTATTTCGGGAAGCACGGACATGAGATACTCTCTTTTTGCAGATACATGCCCTGTCTCCATCTTTCCTTCCGGCAGTGCCGCTATCTGTCTCAGTTCTGTCAGGGCCTGAAGTATGATGAATGATGATCTGCTGACTCCTCCTGAACTGATTTCCTTCTCAACCTGCTCCTTGAGAAACCTCCTCCGGCTCTCATAGAATGCTCTGTGCTCTTCTTCCATATCTATATAGGCAACCTGTTCCGTCTTCTCCGGAAGCTCTGCAAGCACATCTTTTTTTACCCTTCGCATAATAAAGGGATAGATTTTTGTCCTGAGCGCTTTCATTGCCTCTTTGTCATCATTCATCACAGGCCTTACGAAATCACGGTCGAATGCAGAAGGAGAGGGGAATATGGCTGGGTTTATGAACCTGAAAAGCGAGAACAGCTCGCCAAGGTCATTCTCAATAGGTGTTCCGGAAAGCGCAAGCCGGTGTTCTGCCTTTAGACTGCATACAGCCTGAGCTGTTCTTGTGTTGAAATGCTTTATGATCTGGGACTCATCGAGGATCACATAGTTGAATTCCAAATCCTTTATGATCTCCATATCGTTACGTATCACAGCATAGCTTGAGATGATTATGCTTCCTCTCTCTTCCTTCAGCTTTTCCGGATCCCTTTCCGGTCCATAATACACAACCGGCCTGATGTTTATACCGAATCTCTCAATCTCGGAAAGCCAGTTGTATATAATGCTTCTAGGAGCGACAAGAAGAGATGGCTTTTCATTTCCTGCGGTGCAAACATCATTCAGCAGGGCTATGACTTCAACGGTCTTCCCGAGTCCCATCTCATCTGCCAGGCATCCACCCATGCCTTTATCATGAAGGTAGCGCAGCCAGCGATATCCATTCTCCTGATAAGGTCTGAGCTTTGATGTCCTGATTTCTGGCGAGATGCTCATATTCCCGATATCATTCAGGCCTTTGTAGAATGATTTTATCCTTTCTGCGGCTTTCCCGCTTATATCTGCATCCTCCCATTGCTCAAGGTATGGCAGGTCATATGCTGAAATGACCGTTTTCCCGTTTTTCCTGCTTATGACGCGTTCGAGCTTTTGCATGAATGAGGTGTCAACATATACTTTGCTTTTATCATTGAGGAGGACATAGCCTTCGTCCTTCCTGTAGGATGAGAGAAAAACATCAAGGCTCATTTCATAGCCTGAGATGTCAACAGAACAGTCGCCCTCAAGAAAATCCAGGCCTGAGGAGAAGCGGAAATGTACCCGTGGTCTTGTATAGCGCACTTTGTAATGTGACAGCACTTCTGCCTGGTAGAGCTTGAAGGAGGAGAGGAGCGCAAGGAAATTCTTTTCGATGAATGTGGCGGCGAATTCTCCTTCAATAATGAAAAGTCCATTCTCTTCATATACAGCGTCTTTATGTCCTCTTCCCAGTAATCGGTAGAGAATGGCTCTGGAATCCTTGGCGAATATGATGTCGCGGATTTCCACGGTCCTTTCTTCATCTATAATGCTTACTGCTCTCGTTATCCCGTTTGCCGTGACTGTTCCCGTAGGAAAACCATCAACCTCATAGTCTGCTAGGATGTGAAGGAAACCATATTCGTCGATTTCCTTGAAGATGAGGGCAGGGCTGGCATGAAGAGGTTTCCTGAGGGCGATGTCATATCCTTTGTATGTGATATCAAGATAATCGAATAGGGAGAGGAGGATGGAAAGGAAAAGAGGGAGATTTTCCTTCTTTACAGGTTTCTCAAGGTATGAGCGGAGTCTTGGAATATCATTTCCAGATCCCGTTATCTCGATAAGCTCATCATCTGCTTTTAGCATCGTTTCAGTAACAGGCTTTATTCCTTTCTTTCCTCCGGCCGTTATCGAGAATGCTGCTTTCCCTTCATCTTCCTCAATATTTACACTTATTGTGAAAAGCCCATCCTTCAGCTTTATCGGCTTTCCATCTTCATCGATGAGAAGGCCGCTTGATGAGGCATGCCGAAGAAAGGAGTCGGTGCATTTTACAGTGCTGCGCCCTTCGTTTCTCCATTCAGACTTCAGAGCATTGAATTCCTTTATAAGAAGGCGCTCCGCTCCTGCAAAATGGCGGTAATCAGGGCAGGAACAAGTATTGCCTGTTATCAGGCAGGCTCTTCCATCTTTAAGAAGCATTGCTTTCACGCATTCTTGCTTTTCTTCCATCAGTGAAGATTATAGAGATGATATGATTCTTTAATCCAGTTTGGCATGCTATATTTTATCAGGAGGCTTTTATGGCTGATATTCAGAATGTTTTCTATGGAAAGGATTCTCCCGCAAATCCTGCAGGAGAGGGCGTGACAAGAAAGATTCTCGCGCATTCAGAGAATCTCATGGTATGTGAAATGCATTTCGAGACGGGTGCTGTCGGTGCTCCGCATAGCCATCCGCACGAGCAGGTTTCCTATATAATCTCTGGAAAGTTCGAGTTCACGATCGGAGGTAAGAAGATTGTTGTAGGTCCTGGGGACACTACATACAAAGAGCCGAATGTTGTTCATGGTGCCGTATGTCTTGAAGAAGGTGTGATGCTGGATATCTTCACTCCTGAAAGAAAGGACTTCCTGAAATAAGCAGAGGGCGGAAGCTGACCGGTTTCCGCCATATTTTTCTCCCTTCATATCCAATTGACTCAATAAGCCTTAAGAACCTGTAAATCGTACTATTTTTCTATATTTTCTTCGTGTAAAATTTATGTTAATTGATTGTAAAACGATCAACCTGTGTTAAAATCTAAACCAAATATCAAAAGGAGGAATTTAGATGTTCAAAAAGATAATGGTTGTTCTGTCACTTCTTGTCATGGTGACAGGACTTTGTTTTGCCAGTGGTTCATCTGAGTCTGCTGGAGAATCCGTTGCCGATGTAATTGCAAAGGCAGAGAGCATGACACTTGAGGAGCTTGAGGCAGCTGCAAAGGCTGAGTTCGAGGCCGCTGGTATTAAATTCACTGCAAAGGGACCTACTTCTGGTATGAAGAATGTTCTTGCTGCATTCCAGGAGAAGTATCCATGGTTCCAGTATAATGAATTCAGCTCATCAAAGGATCAGGCTCTTTATACAGAGCTTACAACAGGTATCGGACAGGGACAGTATGTTGCCGATGTCGCAATGGTTCAGGATGGCTCTTCCCTTCAGTCAATGATCATCGATACAGGTTATATGCTTAACTATGTGCCGAAGTCAGTAGATCTTGCAGAAGCAGATAAGGATCCTCTTACAGCACTGTATGTAAACAAGAACTTTATCTGGAACAAGACAAATCCTGAATATGGCCCGGAGTATCTTCAGAACGTATGGCAGCTTACAGGTGCTGACGGTGTATCGCTGAAGGGTATTCATCAGCTTTCCTTCCAGAATCCTGCTACAGAGAACGTCAACATGAACTTCCTGATCATGCTTACAAGCGATGAGGCCTGCGAGATGCTTTCTTCTGCTTATGAGTCATATTTCGGAACTCCGTATGCCGGCAATGATGGCTATCAGAATATCGGATACAAGTTCCTCACAGAGTTCATCAAGAACGTCACGACATGGCATAGCTCCGATACAACAGCTGTAAAGAACATGACAACAATGACATCAGGTCAGGTCATCTATGCTCCGCTTAACAAGGTAAAGGATTATCCAGAGACCAATGATTACCACAATGATCTTGCAATTTCTGGATGGAACGTACCTGTTGAGGGATTCAAGTCATTCCTTTACAAGATGTGGATCATGATTCCATCAACATCCAAGCTTCCTTACACAGCTTGTCTCTTCATCGAGTTCTTCAGCACTCCTGAGGGCTTCACAAGCGGCTGGGATTCAGAAGGTTACTACTCAGTTAACCCAGAGACTCCGGCAGTAGAGGGAGACCATACTCTTGTTGAATGGCAGGATGGCAGCATCATCGAGGATATTGAGTACATCAATTCTGTTTATAAGGAAGCAAGTACTTATATCAGAAGCCTTGTGACAGTCTGATTCCTGTTTCGTTAATTGATTGATGGACATAAGAAGGAGGCTCAGACCTCCTTCTTATTGGAGAAATGTGATGGCAAATAAGAAAAGCATGCGGGCTATAAATAATGTACGGAGCTATATTTCCAAGCCTGCGAACGTAATAACAATACTCTTTTTCATCATCTTGCTGGCAACTGTATGCCTTCCGCTCCTGACTCTTGTTAGAGATTCGGTCGTGGTGCATTCCGGAGAAATCAGGGATATAGGCAAGCCGGTGGGATCCTTTACGATGTATCACTGGACAACA
>CASEGX010000090.1 GCA_949287505.1 uncultured Spirochaetales bacterium
CCTGTCACATGTGAGGATGAGGGAAAAAGGAGAGCGTACGGTTTTCATGATTTTGCGGCCTGACTGAAACATGGCCTCCTTCTCCCTCTTCTGCAGATGGGAAAAGAGAGAGAATGAACGGGTGAAATCAAGACCGGTTATGAAAAACATGAAAAAAGGATATCACAAGCGGCTTTCCTTGTCTTTTTGTACTTATCTATGTAGCATCAGGGTATGAAAATACTCGTAGTTGAGGATGATAAGGATATCAGCACACTTATAACCTTCCATATGAAAGCCAACGGCTTTGAGGTTGATACGGCATTCACAGGACTGGAAGCTGTCCACAAGCTCTCCGGAGGAGGATACTCACTTGCCCTTCTGGATATCCTCTTACCAGAGCTATCGGGAATAGACGTCCTCAGATATATCAGGACAGAAAGCAGGACACCCGAGCTCCCGGTCATTGTCGCCTCTGCCCTCTCGGAGGAAGCTGAGATCATCACTGCCCTTGAAAGCGGTGCTGACGACTACATAATAAAGCCTTTTTCACCGAAGATCCTTGTAGCACGTGTAAGATCTGTGATAAGGCGCTCAGAGCACAGGACAATCTCAGGTGCCGTGAGAACTGAAAAAGGAATATTCCTCGACCCGGGTACAAGGAAATGCATTGTGCAGGATGAGAACGTGACACTGACAGCGACGGAGTTCGATATGCTTCTTGCCCTGATAAGAGAGGGAGGAAGGGTTCTTTCACGCTCTGAGATCATAGAGAAGATCAAGGGAAATGATTACCCGGTAACGGAAAGAGCCATAGATGTACAGATAGCATCAATCAGGAAGAAACTCGGGAAAATGGGCAGTGCCATAAAAACCGTCTGGGGGATTGGATACAGATATGCCGAAGAAGAGGGGTGAGAAAGACAGATACCTGCATATAATCGAAGCGATGGGAGAAGGAGTTCTCCTGATTTCCCGCAAGCATCGCATCGCACTCCAGAACAAGAGTGCAGAGACAATGCTCGGAATGAGCGAACCGCTGAAAGGAAAACGTCTGGAGGATCTCTTCTCAGACACCATCCTTCTCGACAATATAGACTCCGTCTTCCGGGATGGAGAGAGAAAGATATTCAGGATCAGCAGCTATCATGACGCAATCGGGGAAGATGCCGTTGTAAGGGGCAAGGGACGGGAGAAACAGTATGAGTTCTGCATCACGCTTCTCGATGACAAATACGTGGTTGCGATGTTCAATGATGTGACGATGCTGGAGCGTCTTGAAGTCGTCAGGCAGGATTTCGTCTCAAACGTATCGCACGAGCTGAAGACCCCGCTCACGGCAATAGCAGGCTTTGCAGAGACCCTTGCAGAGGAAAGCCTTACCGAGGAGGAGAGAAAAGGCTTTGCCCGGATTATCCAGAAGAATGCTGCACATATGCAGCGCATCATAGCAGATCTTCTGCTCCTGACATCACTGGACCGTTCGGAAATCGCTCCGACGATGGAGACGACAACGGATGCGAGAATACTCCAGGAAGTGAAAGCATATACCCAATACAAGGCATCGACAAAGGATATAAATGTCGTGTATTCACAGCTTGGAGAGACAATACTCTGCAGCGAATCCCTTGTCGTCCAGGCCCTGATAAACCTTGTCATAAATGCAATCTCATATTCTCCCCAGCATTCGGAAGTATCCGTGAGCACAAGGAGAAAGGGAGATATGATTGAGTTCATAGTCAGCGATCACGGCTATGGAATCTCTGAAAGTGACATTCCCAGGATTTTCGAGCGTTTTTACCGCGTGGACAAGGCAAGAAGCCGTGAGGATGGTGGAACAGGTCTCGGCCTGTCGATTGTCAGGCACATAGCCATCATACACAAGGGAACGATAAAGGTGGAAAGCCGCCTTGGAGAAGGATCGGTGTTCACGCTCTCAATACCGGTCAGCTGACATATGAGAATGCAAAGCATGGCGCAAAGCGCGAGAAGTCATCAGCCTTGAATGTCACACCTATGGTTCCGGAAAAACCACTCCCCTCACCCCTGAGAAAGAAATTGACGAATCCGTTTGATGCATCGAACGAGAAAAGCGAATGCTGCCTTTCAAGATATGAGAATGCGAAGGAGACCGAAGACTCAGGAAGAAGCTGGAAGGTAAGCTCTGCCTCGGCTTCGACGCTTCTGGACTCATCCCGGACAAGACCGGTCATGGAGAATGAACAGCGAGGACGGAAGAACCTCAGATCCCCGTCCTTTGTATATCTTCCGGCAGAAAGGGATACAGAGAGTGTCGTTGATTCTGATATCGCATCCCAGCCGATGTACACATCCTCGTCACGGAGCGTAAGGAGCTCTCCGATATATATTCCCCCGGAAAAAGGCCCGAATGTCAGGATGGCACCAGTGCCGACATCAAAGGACTCGCTTCCCGATTCCCTCTCGAACGGAGAGAACCATGCATTCGCGAATACCTTGTCGATGCTTTCGATTGTCTTGTCACGCCTTATCATCTTGTTTCCGCCGGAAACTCTCAGACCTATCGACAGATGTGGAACGGAGTAAGCCATATCGACCTCGATACGGAGGGAAGAGTGAACATCGTAATCAGCACTTCCAGCAGTATCCAGACGCTCGAATTCAGTTCCAAAGAAAGCTGTCAGGGCAACATACCTTGCTATAAACGAAGCCTGTGCAGACCATTTCTGATTCTGCAGGAGCGGCATCGGGGAATGGCCAAAAAGATCCGCATCCAGATCATCTGAAAGCATCAGCGAAAGCGCGAAAGGACCAGGCTCTGTCTCCATCAGTCTAAGAGATGCGGGATTGGCAAGGACATCAGAAAACCTTCCTGTATATGAAACGGAACTGAGAGGGCTGTCCAGAGGATTCTCATCAGTCACCGAATACGCAGGAAGCGCTGCTGCCAGAAGCAAAGAAAAAAGAGATATCAGAAAGAGTCTCTTCATCGCCATGATTATAACAGAAAGAGACCGTTATGCTATACTCATTGCATGGGTGAAGTGTTTTTCCATATTGATCTTGATGCCTTCTTTGCCTCCGTTGAGATAATCGACCATCCTGAATACAAGGGGAAACCGCTCATAATAGGCACGCCCGGGCCAAGGCATGTGGCATCCACATGCTCATATGAGGCCAGGAAATACGGAGTACACAGTGCCATGCCCATGACGACCGCACTGAAACTCTGCCCAAACGCAGTCTGTGTGCCGGGAAGGATGAAGAGATACTCAGAGATGAGCCGTAAGGTAATGGACATCATCAAAAATTTCGCACCAGGGTTCCTTCAGGTATCCATAGATGAGGCATTCCTCGATCTTACAGGCATGGAAAGGATATATCCCCTTCCGGGAAAAGCTGCGAGGATACTCAAGGATGAGATAAAGAAGGAAACAGGTCTCACAGTCTCTATCGGAGTCGCGGCTTCTCGGTATATAGCAAAACTCGCCTCAGACTACAGGAAACCGGACGGCCTCACGATCGTACCGCATGGAAAGGAGGAGATATTCGTCGATACGGTGGGACTTAAGAAGCTGTGGGGAATCGGAGACTCAACATATAGCAGCCTTCTCAGAAAAGGAATCTCCTCAACCGAAGCGCTCAGACATTATACTCTCCAGGAACTCTCCTCGATATTCGGAGAAAGCAATGGCAGCTATCTTTACACCATCTCAAGAGGGCTTGATCCTGGAATCTATCAGGGAGAGGCAAAATCGAGATCAATATCCACAGAAGAGACATTCTACCCCGATGTCTACGGCTACGATGCGCTGGATGCATACCTTCTGGAGATGTCGCAGGAGGTCATGTTCAGAGCCTTTGAGGAGAAGAAGAATCCGAGGACAGTCGGAATAAAACTCCGCTATGGTGACTTCTCCACCACATCTGTCCAGGAAACACCGCCCAGGCCCATATATTCATCATCCGATGTCTACAGAATAGCAAGGAAGCTTCTGAGGGAGCGATACACCGGAGATGGAGTGAGGCTTCTCGGGGTCGTGCTTTCCGGAATATATGATGGAGAGGATGTCGAACAGCGCGATCTCTTCTCAGAGAAGGAAGAGAGGGAGAGGAAACTCGAGAAAACCATACTCTCGCTCTCCATGAAAGGCTCCAGGATCATGAAAGCAAGGAACCTTAAGGAAAAACAGTGGTGACACACCTTTTAGAGAAAATTGTTTAATGCTATTCTTTCCACATGCTCAGCATCTGTCTCATACACCCGGAGATTCCGCAGAATACCGGCAATATTGCCAGAACATGCGCCGTCACAGGAGCGCATCTGGACCTTGTGCGTCCGCTGGGCTTCGATATCTCTGAGAAAAGCGTGAGACATGCCGGTCTTGATTACTGGGACAAGGTATCCATCACCGTATACGACTCGGTAGAGGATTTCCTGTCCAGCCACAAGGATGACGAATTATGGTTTTTCTCCAGAAAAGGAAGGATTCCATATACCGGCATACATTTTGACGGAAACAGAAACACATGCCTGATCTTCGGAAAGGAGAGCACAGGGCTTGAAGAAGATCTCCTTAGAGCATACCCTGACAGGGTGCTCAGGATACCGATGAAAAACGGTGCCAGGTGCCTTAATCTATCAAATAGCGCGGCAATTGCCGCATATGAATACTACAGACAGCTCGGATTTCCAGGCCTCGACAGCTGTGGAAGTGCCGATTGGGAGGATCTATGAGGATCTCGGTAATAGGTTGTGGCAACATGGGTGGAGCAATTGCGTCCGCACTTGCCGCCTCTTCTGAATGGGAAGTCGCTGTATATGACAAGGCAGAGGAAAAAGCTGCAGCGCTTGCAGAAAACACAGGAATAATCAGAATGTCTTCTCTGGAAGAGGCAAGCGGAAGCGGTGCGATAATCCTTGCGGTAAAGCCTCAGGTGCTTCCCTCTCTATATGAGAGTCTCAAGGAAGTGGAGACAGGACTCTGGATATCAATTGCAGCAGGTGTCCCAATCTCGGTTCTTGAGGATCATATCGGAACGGAGAATGTCGTCAGGTTCATGCCAAATATCGCAGCCGCATCCAGAAAGTCAGTCACAGCCATAGCAGCAGGAAGCGAAGTCAGCACGGAGCAGAAGGATCTTGCCCTCTCAATAGCCTCCACATTCGGATCTGCATACTTCATACAGGAAAGCCTTTTCCCCGCATTCATCGGAATCTCAGGTTCAGGCATTGCGTTCTTTTTTGAGATGATGCATCAGATGGCAATGGCCGGTGTGAAGGAAGGCCTGCCCTATCCTGAGGCACTGAGCATCGTCCGCGATACCGCATTGAGTGCCGCTGAGATTGCAAGGAAGACAGGAAAGAATGCAATAGAGCTGGAGACAATGGTCTGCTCGGCAGCAGGAACGACAATCGAGGGTGTGAAGGCACTTCAGGATGGAGGCTTTGCATCAAGTGTTATGAACGCAGTAGAAAGCGCGGCTTCAAAGAGCGTCGAGCTCGAGACAAAAGCACGCTATGGAGAGAGATAAGAATGATTGATACCAGAGAACTGAAAACCCGTTATGAGGAAATCAAGAAGAATATCGAGAACCGCTTCATGAATGTCGATCTTGACAAAATCGTCAGCGACCAGGAAAAGCGCGCTGCCCTTATGCAGGAAACAGAGGCTCTCAGAGCAAAGAGAAATGAGAACGCGCAGAAGATGAAGGGTAAACTCGACCCGGATGCAAGAAAGGTCCTCATTGATGAAGGAAAGGCAATCAAGGACGAACTTGCAAAGGTCGAGTCTGAATACAATGAAATCGACAAGCTCTTTGCCGAGGAAGCCCGTACAATCCCGAACTACACCCATCCAGATGCCCCTGTCGGCAAGGAGGATAAGGACAGCCTCGCAATCAAGTTCTATGGAGAGCCTAAGACATTCCCATTCAAGGCAAAGGATCATGTACAGCTCGGAGAGGCTCTGGACATTCTCGATTTTGACAACGGTGCGAAGGTCGCCGGACAGAAATTCTATTACATCAAAAACAAGGGCGTGATCCTTCAGATGGCTCTCGAACGCTATGCAATGGATATCGTCCTGAAGCATGGATTCACTCCGTTCATCACTCCGGATATCGCCAAAGAGGAGATCCTCAACGGTATTGGTTTCAATCCGCGTGGAGCGGAGTCCAACATCTACACAATCGAAGGCACGGGAACATGCCTTGTCGGAACTGCAGAGATCACACTCGGAGGTTACTATTCAGGAGAGATCATCCCGAAGGACAAGCTTCCGATCAAGATGACAGGACTCTCACACTGCTTCCGCCGTGAAGCCGGTGGTGCCGGTCAGTACTCAAAGGGTCTTTACAGAGTCCACCAGTTCTCAAAGCTTGAGATGTTCATCTACTGTCTTCCGGAGGAAAGCGACAGCTTCCATCAGGAGATACTTTCCATTGAAGAGGAGATATTCCAGGGTCTTGGACTGCCCTACCGTGTTGTTGATACAGCCACAGGAGATCTTGGAGCACCGGCATACCGCAAGTTCGATATCGAGGCATGGATGCCAGGCCGTGGAGAGAACGGAGAATACGGAGAGGTCACATCGACATCCAACTGCACGGACTACCAGGCAAGATCGCTTAACATCCGTTACAGGGATGACGATGGAAAGCCGAAATTCGTACACATGCTCAATGGTACAGCAGTGGCCCTCTCCCGTGCCATCGTCGCCATTCTCGAGAACTATCAGAATGAGGATGGTTCTGTGACCATTCCACCTGCTCTGGTACCATACTGCGGTTTTGACAGGATTGAAAAATGACAGAAACAAGCGCTCTTATCACCGATTTCTATGAGCTTACGATGATGCACGGATACTATCTCGAGAATCATGACTCGAGAGCAGTGTTCGATATGTTTTACCGCACAAATCCCTATCAGGGAGGATATACGATATTCACCGGCATTGAGGAGCTCATTGACAAGCTGGAGGGTCTGAGATTCAGCGAGAGCGACATCTCATACCTCCGTTCGCTTTCCATATTCGATGAAGGCTTCCTCGATTATCTCAGAACTTATCGCTTCCACGGAAACGTGTATGCATTCGATGAGGGCACACCGGCATTCCCGGGAGAACCTCTGATCAGAGTCGAAAGCGACCTCATGGATGCACAGCTTGTGGAGACCCTGATTCTCAATACAGTGAATTTCGAGACACTCATCGCAACGAAAGCCTCACGCATGTCCCTTGCAACAAAGGGTCATGGGAACATCATGGAATTCGGACTGAGAAGAGCACAGGGCGAGAATGGAGCGCACTCTGCATCCAGAGCCTCGTTCATCGGCGGAACGAAATCGACAAGCAACACATTCGCGGGAAAGAAATTCGGAATCCCGGTTGCGGGAACAATGGCACATTCCTGGATCATGAGCTATCCGTCAGAGGAAGAGGCATTCAGGAAGTTCGTGGAAATCTACCCGGATAACGGCATTCTCCTGATTGACACATATGACACGCTCGGTTCCGGAATCGAGGCTGCCATAAAGATCGGTCTGGAGCAGAAAGCAAAAGGAAAGAGGATCGGTGTCAGAATCGATTCAGGAGACCTTTCGTATCTGACGAAGGAAATCAGGGCACGCCTTGATGATGCAGGGCTTGAGGATGCTACGATATGTGTTTCCAATGACCTGACGGAGGAAATCATCAAGAGCCTTGTTTCAGATGGTGCTCCTATCGACAGCTGGGGAATCGGCACGCACCTCGTCACAGGCGGAACACAGTCTTCTCTCAACGGAGTCTACAAGCTTTCCGCAAAGGAAGAGAACGGCAGCATGATTCCATGCCTGAAGGTATCAAACAGCTATGAGAAGACCACAAACCCGGGTATAAAGCAGGTTTACAGGTTCTTTGATAAATCAGGAGGACCGCTTGCGGATCTCATAGCACTGAGCGATGAAACAATCGAAGACGGCAGGAACATAATATTCTTCCATCCGTTCACTTCAGATTTCTTCGTGATGAAAAAAGACAGATATTCATCGTTCACGCCTCTTCTCACCAAGAAGATGGAGAATGGAAAGCGTGTTTCCCCGTCCCCTGCCCTTTCAGATATCCAGAAATCATCGGCAGAGAAGCTTGCCGCCTTCGACAAATCCTACAAAAGGATAATCAACCCCCATATCTACAAGGTATCGCTTTCAGAGAAGCTCAAGAACCTTAAAACTGAGCTCCTCGTCAAGACCAGGACAAAGGAAAGTGAAATCACAAGACCGCTGTGAAAGCAGCGGTTTTTTGCTGTCTTTTCCCTTTCTTGCGTTTATAATCATTCTATGGCTGAGAAAAAGGATTACAGAATTGCGGATCTTCCGGTTATTCAGGCCACCCCTGAATCAATAGCCTCCGGCTCTCTCGATTGCGAGATAAGAGAAAGGATGCTCAAAACAATCGAGGCAGAAGCACCGATTCTGGAAAGCCTGCTGTATAAACGTGTCATCAATTCCCTCTCACTGATGAAAGTAGGCTCAAGAATCCAGCCAGTCTTTGACAGAATAGCCTCATCTCTGGGTGTAAGGATAACAGATGATGACGGAGAGAGGGTGTTCCATGGGGAAAGTGTCGAGAACTGCTTCAGGCCTACTCCGGATTCTGCCGTGCGCTATTCCTATCAGATACCTACAGAAGAAGCAGTGCACTGCATCCAGTACATTCTAGAACGGGAAGGAAGAATCATAACGAAATCAGAGCTTTCGCGGCTTTTCAAGGCTGAACTCGGATACGACAGGATGGGGGCACAGGTGGACAAACTCTTCAAGAAAGCCGCAAAAAGCTCGGACCTGAAAAGAACGGGAAACGGAAGATTCACCGTTTAATAAAATTACTATTGCCTTTTTGAGATAAAACGCAGATGTTTCTTTACATTCTGCCAAATACCTTTATACTCAGTCTCAGGAGGCACTATGCTTATCAAACTGAGAAAAAAGAATTCAATCATTGAGAAAAATGCTCTGAGATGCAAGGAAAAAGGAATAAAGCTTCCGACTTTTGCTGAGATGAAGGATCCATCCCTTATTCCGGAAGATGTCAAGGAAAGACTTAAAAGCGTAGGTCTCTGGGATGTAAATCCACTGAACCTCTACAGAATCAACTGGCACAACGAACCAAAGGAATCGGGAGGAGGATTCGGAGGTGTCAATTTCATTGAGATTCCTCACGAAATAACCGGAACAAAAGCGAGAATCCTTGCACTTGCAGGCAAATGGTTCCCTTGCGGAGTTCATAAGGTCGGAGCTACATATGCCTGTCTTGCACCGGCTCTGGTGACAGGAAACTTCGATGCTACAGAGCAGCAGGCCGTATGGCCATCCACCGGAAATTACTGCCGTGGCGGTGCCTACAACAGCGCACTTCTCGGCTGCAGCAGCATCGCAATCCTTCCGGAGGACATGTCTCAGGAAAGATTCAACTGGCTCAAGACTGTAGCCGGCGAGATTATCGCGACTCCGGGATGCGAATCCAATGTAAAGGAAATTTTCGATAAGTGCCATGAACTCGACGAGGAGAGAGGAAAGCACATCGTCATATTCAATCAGTTTGAACAGTTCGAGAACTATCTATGGCATTATGAGGTGACGGGCTCAGCGATCCTCGAGGTTCTCAGGAATCTCGGAATAAAGAGGGAGAACGTGAGGGCATATGCCTCTTCAACAGGCTCAGGAGGAACGCTTGCTGCAGGTGATCATCTCAAGAGAGTCTATCCGAACATCAAGATCGGCGCAGGCGAAGCGCTTCAGTGCCCCACCCTGCTGAGAAACGGCTTCGGAGCTCACAGAATCGAGGGAATCGGAGACAAGCATGTTCCATGGATCCATAACGTCAAGAATACGGACATGGTGCTCTCAATAGACGATCAGGACTGCATGGATATCTACAGGCTCTTCAACGAAGAAGAAGGAAAGAAATACCTTTCATCAATAGGAGTCAGTGACAGCGACATACAGAATCTGGCCCTTTTCGGAATCTCTGGAATCGGAAACATGCTCTCTGCCATCAAGATGGCAAAGTACTATGAGATGGATGAGAATGATGTCGTATTCACTATTCTCACAGACAGCACAGTGATGTACACATCGAGGCTTGCAGAACTCACGGCTCAAGAGGGACCATTTACAGCAACGGAGGCAGCGAAGGTACACGCCTCATCACTCCTGCATCAGGGAATCGACAATGCACTGGAGCTCGGATACTACGACAGGCTGAGAATCCACAACCTCAAGTACTACACATGGGTTGAACAGCAGGGCAAGACCTACGAGGAGCTGAACCGCCAGTGGTATGACAGGAATTACTGGACAGCAATTCCGAAGCTCACAAGCAAGATCGATGAGCTCATCACAGAATTCAATCATATGATAGACGCATAAAAGGGTTGCCGGCGGGAAGCCGGCATTCCTTTCCAAGGAGAAACAATGAGATTCCACTATAAATGCATGGACTGCGGAAAGGAGTTCCATACAGAAGGGCTGATGTATCAGTGCCCTGAGTGCAGCAAGGAAAATGATGGCACGCATTTTCCGAAAGGGAACCTTAGTGTAGTGCTTTCCGATGAAGTGCTGGAAAGAGCTGCCGCGAAAGAGCATGTCACACCGGATGATTTCTACCCCTACCCGTCAGAAGATCCTGATGCCTACCCTATCGGTATCACTCCGCTGATGAGGCCAAGGAGAATACAGGAGAGGCTCAGGCTATGCAATCTCTCATTCAAGCTTGACAGCCAGCTTATATCAGGATCGTTCAAGGACAGAGCAAGCTACGAGGTTGCACTGCAGGCGAAAGCTCTGGGAGAAAAGAAGATTGTACTTGCCTCCACGGGAAATGCAGGAGCAGCCGCCTCCGCTGTAGGTGCTGCCATGGGACTTGATATAATCCTCTTCGTTCCGGCATCGGCACCAATTAATAAGCTCATGCAAAGTGTTCTTTATGGAGCACATGTGATACCGGTCAAAGGAAGCTATGATGATGCATTCGCTCTTTCGATTGAATATACGAAGATGCATGGCGGCATAAACAGGAACACGGCATACAATCCGATGACGATAGAAGGAAAGAAATCCATTTCAATCGAGCTCTTTGAACAGATGGGAAGGAGAATTCCAGATGCCGTATATGTGCCTGTCGGAGACGGCTGTATAATCGGAGGGGTTGCAAAAGGCTTTGATGATCTGAGGCGTGCAGGCCTTACTGATAAGCTTCCACGGCTCATTGCATGTCAGTCCACAGCCTCCGACGCCATAACACGGGCGATAGACAATGACGACTACAGAGCAATAAGCGCAACGACAAGAGCTGATTCGATTTCCGTTGATCTTCCTGCAAATGGACGGATGGCGGCAAGGGCTGTAAAGGACTCCAAAGGATGGGCTGTGACAATATCGGATGAGGAAATCCTTGAAAGCCAGCTGACACTTACAAGGTATGCAGGAGTACTTGCAGAGCCTGCGGCAGCATGTGCATATGCTGCACTGGAGGAAGACAGGGATCATCTGGTTTCAGAACTCGGCCCGGATGCTGAGGTTGTCGTGCTCATAACAGGAACAGGATTCAAAGACATGAAGGCCTTCGATGGAAGGGCCTCGATTCCAGAGGCTATAGAGAATTCGAAAGAAGCACTGAAGAATCTGCATTTCTGATATCAGGGGCTCTGTAAGGAAGCGTACAGGGCCCATTTATTTTGCCAAAGATAGAAGGGACAATATGATCAGAAAAGAGAAAAACTATTTCATAATATCGACAGAAAGAAGCTCATACATATTCCGGGTCCTAGAGACAGGCCATATAGACCATGTCATGTATGGTGCGAGAATCGATGACACCGAAGGGCTTGATTATGTTTCAGAATCATTCGACCTCAACATAGGAACCGTGCCATACTACGACGAAGAGCATCCACATCTCTTTCCGGACAGGATACTGTCAGAGTATCCCGTGCCAGGTTCAGGTGACACAAGAGAATGTGCTCTTGAGCTGGATTATGGCAACGGCACAGAGACAATGACCCTCCTTTTCAGGGATTACAGGATATACAAGGGAAAGGACAACTCATTTCCGGCTCATGCTGAGTGCGATGAAGAGACAGAGACACTTGAGGTGAGACTCTCAGATGAAGTCCTGCCGATTACTGTGGTCATTAATTACACAGTATATGAGAAAGAGGATGTGATACTCCGCTCTGCAAGGATCATCAACGGAACAGACCATTGCGTGAGATTGAAAAGGGCTGCATCCCTCTCTATTGATTTCCCATACGATGATTTCGATCTCATATCATTCGATGGTGCATGGGCAAGGGAACGCAATGAGCACAGAAGACACCTCCTGCCAGGAATAACGGTGCTGGACAGCAAGCTCGGGACATCGTCAAATGAACACAGCCCTCTTGCGTATATTGTACGCAGGACCACTGGAGAAGTTTATGGATTCAACCTCATATACTCCGGAAACCATATGGAAGCATTCGATGTCTCACCATTTGGAAAAACAAGGGTGACGACAGGGATAAATCCGTTCATGTTCGAATGGATGCTTGAAAGCGGAGAGAGCTTTCAGACGCCAGAAGCTGTAATAACATACGCCGGCAGTCTCGACGATGCAGCACTATCTTTCCATCATTTCATAAACAGATACATCGTACGCGGAGAATGGCAGTACAGGGAACGGCCTGTGCTCATAAACAACTGGGAGGCCACATATTTCGCACTCAGTGAGGAAAAGCTGCTTGCGCTCGCAGACAAGGCTGCAGAGCTCGGCTTTGAGCTTTTCGTGCTTGATGATGGATGGTTCGGAGACCGAAGGAACGACACAAAGGGTCTTGGGGACTGGACAGTCAGCCATGAAGTCTTTCCCAATGGACTTGAAGCATTTTCTGAAAAGATACATGAAAGGGGGCTGAAGTTCGGAATATGGGTGGAGCCAGAGATGGTGAATCCAGACTCCGATCTTTTCCGCACTCATCCCGAATGGGCCATTATGATACCGGGAAGGAAGCCTGCAATCTCTCGCCATCAGCTCGTTCTTGACATGTCACGGCCAGATGTAAGGGAGTATCTCTACACTTCCCTTGAAAAGGTATTTTCCGCAGCCTCTGTCGATTACGTTAAATGGGATATGAACAGGACAATCACGGATTGCTTCTCAAGCAGCAGCGAGTGCAGGGGAAACGGGGAGCTGATGCACAGGTACATACTCGGTATATATGATCTGATGGGGAGGCTTGTGAAACGATTTCCATCGGTGCTTTTCGAATCATGCGCTTCAGGCGGGAACAGATATGACCTTGGCATGCTATGCTTCATGCCGCAGACATGGACGAGCGACAACACAGATCTTTACCACAGGCTCTGGATACAGGAAGGAACGCTCAGGGGATTTCCACAATCCACAATGGGAGCACACGTCTCTGCCTCCCCTGGCCATCAGAGCCTCCGATGCAGTCTGATAGAAAGCAGATTCGATGTCGCGGCATTCGGTACTCTTGGGTATGAGCTTGATCTCACCAAGCTTTCAGAAACAGACCAGAAAGCGGTGAAAGGAGAAATAGAGTTCTACAAGAGATACAGGAAAGTGTTCCAATATGGTGATTTCAGGCCTCTTCCATCTGAAAATGATGAAAGCATCTGGTGGTCTGTGACACTTGAGGGGACCACGATTGCAATGGAGATGGTCAAGAGAAATATGCCGAATACCGGACGATGTGACAGACTGAGGCTTCCATTCCTGAAAAAAGGAAGAATGTACAGAATAAGAAACAGGAGAATCATCATGCCACGTGAGTTCTTTGGAGATCACTGGCAGAGCTGGAATCGTGAAGAGAACGAAAAGATGGATATCAGAGTTGCCGGGGATATCATCACTACATGCGGCATTGCTCTGGGGCCACAATTTGCAGGAAACGGTTTTTTCAAGGAAACACGGCCTATTGGAGATAACGGCACAAGGATGTATGTGATTGAGGAAATCTGAGTTCTCAATAAAGACACACAAAGCAGGACCTCAGTCCTGCTCTGTGCTTAGTTTCATTCGACTGTCACAGTGAAATCAGCAGACCAGACATCACCGTCACGGTCAGTTGCCGTGATATGAAGCATATAGTCTCCAGCTTCCTTGCCGACGACCTTCAGGCCTTGTACTGTCACAGAGTCTCCGGCTCCTACGGAGCGGATGACTCCGTTTCCGCTCAGCACTGTAAGTCCGTCCTCTCCTGTGCATTCAATCTCGACATTCTTCAAATCCTCGGTTCCATTGTTGGAAATGACGAATGTAAGATCTGCCTGAGTGTTCACAGGAAGAGCATCGATGCTGTAATGCCTTGCCTCAAGATCCGAAAGCTCTGCATTCTTCCAGAGCGCCTCGAATTCAGCGCCATTGCCTTCCAGCTCAAAGGTTGTCTCATCCGGAGCTATATACTCACCTGTCGAAGGGTCAACCCATCCTGCGAAAACAAACGAGTCGTCATCATTCGCCAGGGCCGGAACATCGATGATATCCCCATCCTTAACATCCGACACCTCCTGCTCCATTCCTGTCACAGTATCCTTGAAGATGACTGCCGTATCCCAGATTGCATAAAGCGTCTGGTCAGTATATGGAGCGATGATGGTCTCACCAGGAGCATATGTCACCTCGTCAGGAGTGATTCCCCAGCCGGTAAGCACACCGGAGATGGACCTGTTCACACGTATGCTGTCTTTATCAGGAAGCGTAACCTCCTCTCCAGGGACAACGGAAGATTTTGAGGAATAGCTGAAACTGTAGCCGTCTCCTGAAGAACTCCACTCATAGGTGATGGATGGATTGTAATACCTGCTGTTGTCCATCAGCCATGCAGCATCCTCAGCCTTTTTTTCCTCATCCTCAGAAAGAATCAGGGACAAAAGGTCATCCGTCTCATCCCTTGTCATTGCATCGTAAGAGATACTGTACATATCCCTCCGGGCTTCCATTGCCTTTTGCATATTTCCAGCTTCAAGTGCCTTTTCGTAGCTTCTTTCCGCCTTCTTGTATTCCTTCTCTGCCTGAGCAATCATATCGTCATAGTTACTGATAGCCGCAGAGGCATCGCCATCTGCTATTGCATCGGTGAAAGCTGTTCTCAGTTCTGAAACATCAGCAGCCCAGAGAACTGCTGAGGCTATCAGAAGAACTGCAACGATACCTGTAATTCTTCTTCTCATAATCTGCCTCCTACATAAAACAATGTAACAGCAACCTTATGAAGAAAGTGAAAAGCATTTATGTATATTTGGAGAAGAAGAATGGCTCCCCGATGGAGAGCCAGACAATCATTCGAGTTCGACAGCTCCGGTATAGAGCTTGTAATAGACTCCGTGCTGAGCAATAAGCGAATCATGATCACCACGCTCAATGATACGTCCATGGTCGAGTACCATTATGGCATTGGAGTTGCGGACAGTTGAGAGACGGTGAGCTATGACGAATACCGTACGTCCCTCCATCAGCTTATCCATACCGCTCTGTACAAGAGCCTCTGTATGTGTATCGATGGAAGAAGTCGCCTCATCCATTACAAGGACTGGAGGATCGGCAATTGCAGCACGTGCAATTGAAAGAAGCTGCCTCTGACCTTGTGAAAGGCTCTCACCGTTGTTCGTAAGCATCGTGTCATAACCGTCAGGCATCATCATTATGAAGTCATGGGCATTGGCAAGCTTTGCAGCAGCAATGACCTCCTCATCTGTCGCATCGAGCTTTCCGAAACGGATGTTCTCCTTGATGGTCCCGGTAAAAAGATTCGTATCCTGCAGGATCATACCAAGCGAATGGCGCAGATCAGCCTTCTTTATCTTGTTGATGTTGATTCCATCGAACCTGATCTTTCCATCCTGTATGTCATAGAAACGGTTCAGAAGGTTTGTAATTGTTGTCTTTCCAGCACCTGTTGAACCGACGAACGCAATCTTCTGTCCTGGCTTTGCATAAAGCGATATGTCATGAAGGACCATCTTGTCAGGAACATAGCCGAAATCAACATCATGCATGACGATATCACCACGAAGCGGCGTGTATGTAACAGGACTTCCGTCATGATGCGGATGCTTCCAGGCCCACTGCCCTGTTCTCTTCTCAGATTCAACGACATTGCCATTCTCATCCGTTGTGCAGTTGACGAGCTTTACATATCCATCATCAACCTCGCTCTCCTCATCCAGGAGATCGAAAATACGCTCTGCACCTGCAAGCGCAAGAAGAACCATGTTCGTCTGTTGCGAAATCTGGTTGATGTTATTCGAGAATGAGCGTGAAAGCTGCAGGAATGCAGCAAGCAAACCGATTGTATAGCCGCTTGCAGCTCCTCCGGAGACAATGACAGCAATGGATCCGACGACGACAAGGGCGACATACTGTATGTTCCCGATATTCATCGTCACAGGCCCCATCACATTGGCAAGTGCATTTCCTTTTGTCATGGAAATACGGAGCTTCTTGTTAAGCTCACCGAAGTCAGCCTTGCTCTGTTCCTCATGACAGAACACCTTGATCACCCGCTGCCCGTTCATCATCTCTTCAATATAGCCGTTGACGTTCGCAAGATCTGCCTGTTGGGATGCAAACTGACGTCCAGAGCGCTTTGCGATCATGGATGATGTCTTGAATGTAAGAAGCGCGAATGCGACAACGACAAGCGTCAGGAACCAGGAATTCACAATCATCGACACAAAGACCATCACGAGAGTGAGAATTGCCTGCATCAGCTGTACAAGGGCATTCGAAATGAACTGATTGAGCGTATCAGTATCATTTGAAAAACGCGACATGATGGTTCCATGCTGGTTCTGGTCAAAATATGAAAGCGGGAGGGAATCCAGCTTTTTGAACATCTGAACACGGATATCATAAAGCGTATCCTGGGAAATGCTTACCATCGTTCTGGAGAGAAGATAGTTGAACACGACAGAGACGCTTACGATGAGCGCGAACTGTACAAGTGCCGTGACAACAGGAGCCCAGTCAGGGTTGGACACTCCTATGATCGGGGTGACACACTCATCGATGAACTGTCCGAGGAAGTTCGATGAATAGACGATGGAGAACGATGAGACAAGAATACACACAACGATGAATACGAACTTGGCCTTTCTCCTGCCGAAGACCATGCTCAGCACACGCTTCATTGCCTTCTTGGGATCTTTGGCCCTCGCTCCACCTGCGACACGACCTCTAATCATCCAGGTTACCTCCTCTCGTCTGAGTTTCATATAGATCACGGTAATCAGCATTGCGCTGCAGAAGCTCTTCATGCGTTCCGACATCCTCAATGCTGCCGTTCTTCATCACGATAATCTGATCTGCATCCATTACAGATGAGAGCCTCTGGCTGATGATGATCTTCGTAAGATCCTTCACATCCTCTCTGAGGGCTTTCCTTATCTGTGAATCCGTAGCAGTATCCACTGCGGATGTAGAATCATCCATTATGAGGATCTTCGGCTTCTTAAGCAGTGCACGGGCTATGCAGAGCCTCTGTCGCTGACCGCCTGAGAAGTTCGTTCCTCCCTGTTCCACATGGCTGTTGTATCCGTCTTTCATCGCTTCGACGAACGGAGATGCGGAAGCCACATCACAAGCAGCCTTCATCTCCTCGTCCGTTGCTTCAGGATTTCCCCATCTCAGGTTCTCTGCAACCGTACCTGAGAAAAGCGTATTCTTCTGAAGCACTACCGAAACCTCATTACGGAGAGCGTGCAGATTGTACTCCCTTACATCCCTTCCACCGACTTTAACGACACCGTCTGTTGCATCATAAAGCCTTGCGATAAGAGAGATGAACGTCGTTTTCCCAGAGCCTGTATTGCCGATGATTCCTATCATCTGACCGCTCTCTATCCTGATATTCACATCATTCAGGACCTTGGAATTCTTGCCATAGCCGAATGAGACATGAGAGAACTCCACGGAGCCGTCCTTAACAGTCCTTTCACCGTTCTCATTGACATCCATGCTTGGCTTTGTGTTGAGAACCTCTGCAATACGGACCATTGAGGCATGGGAAATTGAAAGCATGACGATAACCATACCCGTCATGACAAGGGAAGAGAGTATCTGACCGGTATAGGTGTAGATACTCATGAGCTCTCCGGTTCCCATATGCCCTACATTTATAAGACGCGCACCGATGTATGATATCGCGATCATACAGCAGTATGTAACAGTCATCATCAGTGGTCCCATCAGAGCCATTATGGTCTGACCTTTCTTGAAATTGGATCTTATCGTCTCAGAGGCTTCCTCAAACTTTCCAAGCTGCTCCTCTTCCCTCACATATGCCTTCACTGTCCTGATTCCATTGAGGTTTTCCTGAACGACCCTGTTGAAGGAATCATAACCGCGGAAAGCATTCGTGAAAGAGGAATACGTCCTGCGGAAAATGAGGAAGATACATACTGCGACAACAGGAATGGCAACTGCGAAGACCAGAGAAAGCGCACCACCATTGTGATATACCATTATGATGGCGAATATGAACATGATCGGAGATCTTACACAGATACGTATCAGCATCTGGAAAGACATCTGAACATTCTGGACATCGGTTGTCATTCTCGTGATCAGGGATGATGTGGAGAACTTATCCACATCAGCGAAGGAGAAATCCATTATCCGTGAATAGAGATCCTTTCTTATGTTCGATGCGAAACCTGCAGAGGCCTTGGAAGCTGTCCAGGCACCTGCCACACCGAAAGAAAGGGAAAGAAACGCAGCCACGATGATCGCAATGCCAAGCCGCAGTACAAAGTGCATATCACTTGAGCTGACACCTTTATCCACGATAATGGCCATCAGCGTAGGGATGAGCACTTCCATGGCAACCTCTCCTACCATCATCAGCGGTGTTATGAACGCGTATTTCTTATACTCCCTTACACGGGAAAGCAAAGTCTTCAGCATACGCTTTCCTCCAGTACATTTCTCAGTTTGCTGCATATTTTGATGAAAGAAACCTTCTCCTCGTCATTTATCGAAGCAGAAAGCCCGTTCTCTTCTGCTTCAATGAGAGCTCTGGCCTCATTGAGCTTTTCCATGCCTTTTGGGGTTATCACGATATTCCGGATCCGCCCATCAGAAACGCTTTTCTCTCTGACTGCAAGGCCCAGTTTCTCCAGATTATCCATCATCTCAGAAACCGATGCCCTCGTGATATTAAGCTCCTCCTCTATTCGTTTCTGGTTTGCAGAATCCTCTTCTGCAATAAGAAGCAGAGCCCTTAATTGTATAGATGTCAATCCGATGGACCGCAGATTCTGATCCATCACCTTTCTTACAAGCCGGCCAAGAGAGCCTGCCACGAAAAGGAGTTTCTCATCAACCATAGTTCGTAACCGAACTAACAATAAGGATTGCGATAGAATACGTCAATCAACTTCACAGAAACTACATTAATGAAAAAACTCTCCGGGGAAACCGGAGAGCCGTACACGGAATTATTCTATTCCGTTATTTATCCTTCTTGCTCGTGATTTTGTTGAGAACAACAAGAGCAACGAAGAGGATTGCCAGAGCACATGCGAGAAGTCCCCAGCTCTGAAATGCGATTAATACAGCACTCATTTAAAGCCTCCTATCAGCCGAAAATCGGAAGAAGCTCAGAAAGCAGGAGTCCTCCAGCGAGAACGGAAGCAATCTGACCGGACACGTTGGCACCAAGTGCAAACGGCAGAAGATGATTCTGCTTGTTTGCTTCAATACCGACCTTCTGAACAACACGTGATGACATCGGGAATGCGGAGATTCCAGCACCGCCGATGAGCGGATTGATCTTCTTCTCCTTCGGGAGGAAGATATTCACTACCTTGAGGAATATGACACCGCAGGCTGTATCGAAGATGAATGCGACAAGACCGAATGCCATGATCATGAGCGTTGCAGGCTGCAGGAGCGCAGGACCTGACATCATCGGAGAGATGGCAAGACCAAGCATAAGCGTGATAAGCGGTGAGAGCATGTCCTGAGCAGCTCTGGAGAGATTGTCGAGAACACCGCATTCTCTCAGGAGATTACCGAACATGAGCATACCTACAAGCGCTGCTGAATCCGGAGCAAGGATACCACAGACGATTGTCGTGACAATCGGGAATATGATTCTTGTAGTCTTTGTTACGGAACCTGCGGAATAATGCATCTGAATTGCCCTTTCCTTCTTTGTTGTCGTCAGCTTGAGAACTGCAGGCTGAATCATCGGCACGAGAGCCATGTAGCAGTAAGCCACAACGAGGATTGCAGCGACGTAGTTCGAGTGAAGACGCTGGGAAACGAGAATTGCAGTAGGACCATCAGCTGCACCTATGATACCGATTGATGCGGCATCGTTGAGAGGGAAGCCAAGCATGGAAGCAATGATCATGGAAATGAAGATACCACCCTGACCTGCTGCACCGATGAAGATCAGCCATGGCTTTGAGATAAGCGGACCGAAATCAATCATCGCACCGATTCCGATGAAGAGAAGAAGCGGGAAAGCCTCTGCGCTCTCGATACCAACATTGAACAGCCACTGCAGGATTGCATTATCCTGAAGCATGACCGATCCCGGAAGGTTGACGAGAATCGCTCCGAAACCCATTGGAAGGAGCAGCGTCGGCTCCATCTCTTTCTTGATTGCGAGGTAGATAAGGATCAGACCAACGACAATCATTATCAATTGATAAACCAATTCGGTATTCATAACGTTTTAATTCTAGCGTAATGCCCGGATATTGTCACGCAAAACAAGCACGGGGCAATGCAAACAGCAAAATAACCGACAACAACCCCGCTTTTTCGGTTAAATTTTTACCTTTAAACAGCTTATTAAAATCCATAAAAATTTTGTTGACCGGTTAACAAAACCGATTTACCCTTGAATTAAGAAAGAGAAAGGAACAGTCCTCACTTTCAAGCAAAAGGAGAAAAAATATGAAGAAAGCATTTGCAATCGTGCTTATCGCATTAATCGCGCTGTCCGGCGCTTTCGCAGGCGGCTCCAGTGAAGATTCTGGAAAGACTGAGATTTACTTCCTCAACTTCAAGCCGGAAATTGCGGATGTATACACGGACATCGTAAAACCAGCATTTGAGAGCGCATATCCGCAGTACACGCTCAAGGTTGTCACTGCAGCTTCAAACCAGTACCAGTCAACACTCAGAAGCGAGCTCTCCAAGTCCGCACCTCCTGTGATCTTCCAGGTAAACGGACCTGTAGGCATTGCAGAGAATGTGAACACGGTAGCACCTCTGCAGGACACATCATTCTATGGTCTTCTTGCTGATAAAGGCATGGCACTCTCCCTCGATGGCAATGTTGTGGCAGTTCCATATGCAGTAGAAGGCTATGGCATCATCTATAACGATGCTATCATGAGAAAGTACTTTGCGCTCCCTGACAAGGCTGTTGACATCTCCTCTGCAGAGGAAATCACGGACTTTGAGACACTCAAGGCAGTTGTCGAGGATATGACAGCTCATCTTGAAGACCTCGGAATCCAGGGTGTGTTTGCTTCAACATCCTTCATGCCAGGTTCTGAATGGAGATGGACAACCCATCTTGTGAACCCCGCTCTTCAGGCGGAATTCGGAGATCTTGCAACTGCACAGAGCGCAGCCACATTCAATTTCACATACTCGAAGAATTTCCAGAATATCTTTGATCTCTATCTCAACAACTCCATCACACCAAAGGGAATGGTAGGATCCAAAGCCGATGCTGACAGTATGGCGGAGTTTGCTCTCGGACAGGTTGCAATGGTACAGAACGGAAACTGGGCAGCTGCACAGATTCTTGGCACACAGGGCAATGTCGTTGCTGATGAGGACATCAAGTTCCTGCCGATTTACATGGGTCTTGATGGAGAGAGCACAAAGGGTATCAACGTAGGAACGGAGAACTATCTCGCATTCAACAAGAACGCTTCAGCAGAAGCTCTTGCAGGTGCAGACACATTCCTCACATGGCTCTACAGCAGCCCGGAGGGAAAGGAAATCGTTACAAACGACCTTATGTTCATCACACCGTTCTCATCATTCTCAGCAGATGAGGTTCCAAATGATCCTCTTGCAAAGCAGGTCAATATCTGGATGAACAAGGATGGCGTTTCCTCTATTCCATGGGTATTCAATGGTATTCCTTCAGAGCAGTGGAAGGCAGATTTTGCACAGGCAATGCTCGAATACATCAACGGCAACTACACATGGGATCAGGTAACTCAGACAGCTAAGGACGCATGGGCGCGCGAAGCTGAGCTTACAGGAAGGTAATCGCTTCTACCCGCATGAAAGCCGTCACGTCAATTGATCTGACGGCTTTCTTTATAAAAACAGAGGTTAATATGGAAAAAACACTGAGGAAATATTTTCCACTATTCGCACTCCCCGCACTTATATGCTTTTCTCTTGCATTTCTTATCCCGATGGTCTGGGGCTTCATTCTGTCGTTCTGTGAGTTCTCAACCATCACCGATGCCACATTCGTAGGAATGAGCAACTATGTAAGAGCTTTTACTGTAGACAATTATTTCACGCAGGCATTCTGGTTCACACTCGGCTTCACCATTGTCACCGTGATATCCATAAACATACTTGCATTCGCACTGGCACTTGCGCTGACGCGGAATATCCCAGGCACAAATGCCTTCAGGACCATCTTCTTCATGCCCAATCTCATCGGCGGAATCGTCCTTGGATGGATCTGGCAGGTCGTCCTCAATGGTTTCCTTGCTGCATTTGAGAAAACACTCCTTTCAGATGCCACATATGGTTTCTGGGGACTTGTCATACTCATGAACTGGCAGAATATCGGATACATGATGGTCATCTACATCGCGGCAATCCAGAACGTGTCTTCTGACATGCTGGAAGCTGCATCGATAGACGGAGCAAACGGGCGCACCACCCTTTTCAAGATCATCATACCATCGGTCATGCCGAGTATCACCATATGTCTTTTCCTTACACTGACAAATGGCTTCAAGCTCTATGACCAGAACCTTGCACTTACAAACGGTGCTCCGAACCACCAGACGGAAATGCTTGCACTGAACATATTCAATACATTCTATTCACGGGTCGGATTCGAAGGAGTCGGACAGGCTAAGGCTGTCATCTTCACACTCCTTGTTGCAGCAATCGCACTTGTGCAGCTTGTGGCGACAAGAAAGAAGGAGGTTGAGAACTGATATGCAGGTCGGAAAGAAATATACAAACTGGATCATCTTCCTGATTCTCCTGATTGTAGCGGCATTCATCATCTTCCCTATTCTCGTTGTCCTGATGAATTCCGTGAAAGGCAATCTCTTCATATCATCGACAGGTGCGTTCAAACTGCCGAACGAACAGAGTTTTGTCGGTTTCTCAAACTATCTCAACGGCATTGAGAAGATAAGCTTCTTCAGCGCATTCGGCTACTCTCTCTGGATCACGATAGCCTCCGTCGCCTTCATCCTCCTTCTGACAAGCATGCTTGCATGGTATATCACGAGGGTCAAAGGCAAGGTGACATCCATCATCTACTATCTGCTTGTATTCTCGATGATAGTCCCGTTCCAGATGGTCATGTTCACAATGAGCAAGTTTGCAAACATGATACACATAGACAACCCGGTCGGAATCATCATCCTCTATGTCGGATTCGGCTGTGGCATGAGCACCTTCATGTTCAGCGGATTCATAAAGAGCATACCGATCGCACTTGAAGAGGCTGCGATGATTGATGGCGCAACACCTGTAAAGACATTCTTCTCAGTAGTGCTTCCCATGCTGAAAAGCACGGCTATCACAATTGCCATTCTTGAGACAATGTGGGTATGGAATGACTATCTCATGCCATATCTTGTCATCGGAACTGAATACAGGACAATACCTGTCGCAATCCAGTACCTGAGAGGCGGTTATGGTTCTGTTGATATGGGAGCGATGATGGCCATGCTCGTACTGGCAATGATTCCGGTCATCGTCTTCTACCTCTTCTGTCAGAAATACATCATCAAGGGCGTGCTTGCAGGCGCAGTGAAAGGCTAAAGGATATCTATGAAGGCTAAAAGGATAACGATACAGGATATAGCACAGAAAACAGGATACTCGAAGACTGCCGTGTCGTTTGCATTCAATTCGCCTTCGAGAATTTCAAAAGAGGCTGTGGAGAAAATCCTGAGAGCTGCGAAGGAACTCGATTACATCCCGGACCCCATGGCCAGGAATTTCTCACTGGGAAAGCACATGGCACTCGGGTTCCTGCTTCCACAGCGAGTCGAGGCATCTCTCAGGAATCCATATATCCAGTCAGTGGTATATGGCATTGCGGGAATCTGTCAGGAACATGGATACATGCTAACGATAATTCCTCCCCTCCACTCCTCGGTAACAGAGGCTGCAAAGAATGCGACAGTCGATGGCCTCATAACCCTCGGCTTTGCAATCGACAAGAGCATCAAGGGGATCCTCAGGAAACGGCATCTGCCTATTGTCTCCATAGATGGATCGGGAGATGAGGACATACATACCGTATCAATAGATGATGAGGCGGCTGCGGAGCTTCAGCTGACGAGGGTACTTGAGAAGGGACACCGGCGTATTGCCATGATTTCCCTTCCCGATGATGCCTATTCAAAAACAGAAAAATCCAGCAGCACGGTAGTGGGAAAGAGAAAACGCGGCTATGTGAAAGCCCTCGAAAAGTACTCGATGACTTTCTCAGACCTCATCACCGACTCATCTGCGACAACCGCGGAAGAAGGTGCGGCAGCGGCAGAGAGAATACTGGAAAAATCCTCACCTACCTGCTTTGTCACGATGTCAGATGCTGCGGCATTCGGTGTTCTGGAGGTTGTTGAGAGACGGAATGAAGATATTTCCGTTGTAGGGTTTGATGGACTGGAAGACGGAATCTATCCCACGAGGCTGACGACAATCTATCAGAGCGGGCGCGAGAAAGGTGTGAAAAGCGCGGAAATCCTTTTCAGGCTCATCGATGGCGATGAGGGGACACCGCTCAGGACAATCATCCCTTATGCATTCAGGGAAGGAACAACCCTTAAGGAGATAAGACTATGAACATAGATGGAAAACGATCTTCCGGTATTCTTCTTCATATAACATCATTGCCATCTGAATTCGGCATAGGAGACCTCGGGCCGGATGCATATGAGGCTGCAGATGATATCTCATCATCAGGTGCGGTTCTGTGGCAGGTCCTGCCTCTTGGCCCCACAGGCTACGGGAACAGCCCTTACGCCCAGCGCAGTGCCTTCGCAGGAAACGAGATGCTGCTGTCTCCTGAACTGTTGTACAGAGATGGATACCTCAGGAAAGAAGACCTGCTCCATCCCGACTTTCCATCATCTAAGGTGGACTTCCAGAGCGTGAATGAATGGAAAATGCCAAGAATGAGAAGAGCGGGATGGAATGCATTCAAGGGCAAGGAAAGAGAGGCTATCGAGGAATTCAGGAAAAGAGAGAGCTACTGGATCGAGGATTATGCTCTCTTCATGGTTCTCTATGAGAAGTACAATGATGCAAGATGGCACACAGTCTGGGATAAAAAAGAAGGCTGGAGGGACAAAGAGACACTGGAAAGGATCCGCCATGACCTGAGAAATGAGATTGATGTCTACATTGCGATGCAATATCTTTTCTCTAAGCAGATGAGCGCTCTTAAAAAACATGCGAACTCGCTTGGCCTGAAGCTTATCGGAGACATCCCTATCTTCGCAGGAGCTGACAGCGCGGATACATGGTCTCATCTTGAACTTTTCAAGACCGATTCAAAAGGACACTACAGTGCTGTATCAGGTGTGCCACCAGACAATTTCTCCGCAACAGGCCAGCTGTGGGGAAATCCCGTGTATGACTGGAAGAAGCATGAGGAAACTGATTTCAAATGGTGGAAGGAAAGGATAAAGCGTTGTCTTGAAATGACAGACATACTCCGTATAGACCATTTCAGAGGTTTTGATGCCTATTATGAGATAAAAGCATCTGAAAAGACAGCAGAACATGGGGTCTGGAAGAAAGCTCCGGGAAAGGCCTTCTTCTCGTCGCTCGAGAAAGAGATGGGAAAGATTCCTATCATCGCCGAGGATCTTGGATGGATGACGCAGACAGTCGCAGCACTGAGAGAACGTTTCAATTTCCCGGGAATGAAGATTGCCCAGTTCGGGTTCTCCTGGAATGAAGACGGAACACTCAACACCTACGATGACTTCCTGCCTCATAACTACAGCCGTTCATTCGTCGCATACACAGGCACTCATGACAACGATACTGTACGCGGATGGTATGAAAAGCTTACAGAGGCTGAGAGGCATAACATACGGGAATACCTTGCATCGCCTGATGAGGATATCGTATGGGCACTGATCCGCAGTGTCATGATGTCGAATGCAGACACTGCCATAATCCCGATGCAGGATATTCTTGAGAAAGGAAGCGATGCAAGAATGAACTATCCGTCCACTTGCAACAATGAAAACTGGACATGGAGAATGGAAAGCGGCAGCTTCAATGAATACAGGATAAGCCGTTTCGCATTCCTATCAAGAATATCGGGTAGAAACGGCCTAACTGCTGAGGAAGCTGCAGAGAAACGGAGAGCGAGGAAATAATACCCTGAGCTTCAAGAACAACCCTTCAAGCTGTCCAATAGCGTGAAGGGTTTTTTAATGAAATCACAATGCGATTTCGTCAATACCCTGCCGGTTTTTTTGCCGATTTCATGTGCTGAAGCGTATATATGGCAAAGGAGCACTATGAAAAGAAGAATAATCACAACAACGGCACTGATGGTATTGCTATCCCTTCTCTCGGCATGTCTTCCATGGCAGATCGGAGAGAACGAAGGGACAGAACTCTCTGCATCAGATATGAACATCGTTCTCTCGCTTTTCGAGGATCTGACAGATGAGTCATTCATTGACTATCTTGCTTCAGCGTCAGATTTCCACATAACCGGGTCGGATGTGAAAGCCTCTGCAGCATTAGAGGACTACGGAGCATCAGATGCAACAGGAATGCTGGAAATCTCCTTTTCAGGGACAAGGACAGACAGCAGTATCATATGCGATGAATATGTGATGGATGGGACGGTTGCGATTGATGGAGAGACAATCATAATAGAGGGCGCAGAAGGAAAGGCAGATGGTATTGTCTTCTCACTTTTCCCCTCACCCCTGCTTTCGTCCACTGCAAGACTCCGCTATCCGACGGATGGGAAAATACAGCTTGACGGAAAAGAAGGAATGTTCGTAATGATTTTCCCGGAGAATTCTCCGTTCGAGGAAGCACTAAGTGCAGATGAGCAGGAAAGCATACGGACTCTTGTTTACAAGGCCTTCTCTGTGTTTCCAGTCATGAAGGAAGGAATGGAGACAAAGGCGTTTTCCGGAGGAACTGCAACGCTTGAAGCTTCAAGTGAAGATGAATGGAGTATGAATATCTGGGGAGAAGCTGACGGAGTCGTAATCGCAATTGAAATATCATCAGGAAGCGACAGCGCTGCTATCATCTACGGAGACAGAAACATAAGCATGGATAAAAGCAGCATCCTGAAAGGCCTCATGATTCCCCAGTTTGAAAATGACGCGGACGAGACGCTGATGCGGACTTATCTCGACAAGATGAGGGAAAGCAATCTTGTCTTTGCGCTCAGAGGCTTAATCAACGGAAGCTCAAGCGGTGTTATTGAATTGAAGGATATCGCCTTGCAGGTGGATGGATTCACAGCTTATCTTGCACTCGACAGATACGGATTGAAAAATGATATGAGAGTATCAGGGAATCTCATACTGATGCTCAGCGGGAAGATGAATGACGGCAGAATCGAAGCGGAAGCATATAAAGCCAGTTCAGCCTCTCTGACATTCACAGGCCTTGAGGATGATATGACAATCTCATTGGAAGACATCGAAGGAAAGCTGGAGGGAGAGAATCCCGTTTTCATTCTTGAAAATGCGGATGGAACTTATGAGGCCTCATATTCCGGGAACCTCATACTGGGATTCCCGGAAAGCGGAATGGCAAGATGCGAGGACCTGACTATTCAGTTCTGAGAACGCCTACTTGTAACAAGCTTCAAGATCATCAGGATTACCATAGCGACAAGTGCTACGGATATCGTGGCAATACCACCCTCAATGCCGGTATTCTCGGCAACTGCGCCGACAATTGCCGGCATCAATATGGCGCCGATTGTCGCAGTCCCTATACACAATCCTGTAGCAACTGTGGAGCTTGTATACTTTTCGTCCATCGTGGAAAGCGTTGTCGGGTAGATTCCGCTCATTGATACACCCACAAGGAATACAGCAGCTGCTGTCAGCACAGAATTCGTGGCTGTAATCATGAGTATGAAGAAGCTTGTCATCAGAATGCCGAGGATGAGAATCAGGACATTCTTGTTCATTCTGGTAGAGACGACAGCACAAAGGAGACGGCCTATGAGAATCATGATCCACATGCATGACTGCATCGCGGTGGAAACTGAATCCGGGAAGATACCGGCATCCTGGAAATATGTGACAAGCCAGCCCATTAAAGATGCTTCCCCGCAGAGGTAGAAGAACATGATGGCCGTGTTGAGCCAGAAACGATAGGAACGCGGGATGGTTCCCTCTCCCTTTTCTTTCTTAACCCTCTCAGAGGAAAGGCCTCTGATTATCAGCAGGACAAGCGTAAGGAGCATCAATGCGGCGATGATCCAGGGAGCAAAGCGCCAGGTTGAAGGAATTACGGCAATGGCAATGAATGGAGAGAGGAAAGCGCCGACGGCGAATGATGCATGGAGGAGATTCAGCCCCGCAGCTTTATTTGCGCAGCTTTCCCCAACAACGACGTTTGTTATATTGCTCATCGTTCCGCGCCCGATGCCTGTAAGGGCAAATGCCAGGAAGAGAAGAATTGGATTTCCTGTAACAGTCATCAGTAAAAGTCCAAGAACTATCCCCATGCCCAGAATGAATGTACTTTTTTTCCTTCCTATCAGATACGGGATGAATCCAGATGCAATGACAGCGGCAAGATTTCCTATCTGATGGGCAGAAAGAAGCACACCGCGATATGCATAATCCAGATTATATGCATCTCCCATTTCCGGGAGAATCGCCCCAAGAAGCGTACTCATCGCCCCTGATGCAAAGAATGCGAAATAAATACGATACAAGAGGCTCCTTCTGTTTTCAGGAACACCAAGAAAATTTCCAAGAGAGAACATCTTTCCTCCGATCAAATGAGGCTGAACCCGCATTCTTCAAGATATTTCCTGATGGTTTTCTCCGCTTCAGGGAAATTCTCCTGCACTGTTGTTCCTCTCAGTGCAAGCCCTTTCATAACAGATGCCCCCGGATAAGCCTGGATGAGCATCCTGTCAGTCATTCCAATCCCGCTTTCTTCATGAGTGCATACAGGATATATTCTCATTCCCTTCGTCTCGATTGCATCGAGGAGGGAATAAACGGCCATTGGAAGATCACCCCACCAGTTCGGATAGACAAGTATGATTGAGTTTATTTCTGCCGTGTCAGGAAGCGGAAAGCGGAGAGGAGGTCTGGAGTTCTCATCGCGTTCCTTCTTTGCAATCCTGCTGCACTCCGCATAATCATCAGGATAGCCATTCACTGTACAGATCTCATACTCCGGGATCCCGAGCATTGAGGAAATGGCAGATGCGATTATCCTTGCATTTCCCTTCTCAATAGTCCCGACTTTATAGTTTTCTCCGCTGTGAGAGAAAAAAGCCACCAATGTACCTCTGTTCATGTAACACCTCCCCTCTATAATGGCAGTCTCAGGAATAAGTTGAAAGTACTGGAATGAAAAAACGTACAGCTCCTGCGAAGAAACTGTACGCCACTTTGTCAGTCAAGAGATGAGATATCACTGCCAAAATACTTCCCAGAAAGCCTTGAAAGCTCTCCAGACGCGCGCATTGCGTCAATTGCCTCATTGATTGCGGCAAGAAGCGTGGCACTGTCCTCTCCCTTTCTGACCGGTATCGATACCTCCGAGGCTGTATCTGTCAGCGCTGCAATCCTGATCGGAGCATCCGGATGCTGCTTCATATAGTCATAATATGTGACTTCTGCATTGAGCGTGGCATCCACGCGTCCTGAACGCAGAAGCTCAATCGTCTGCGCTAAATCATCGACACCGGTTGCTGTCGCACCATAGCTTTCGGCAAGGGTAGCATATGTGGAAGCAAGGGTATTGGCTGTATTCTTCCCATCAAGATCCTCGAAAGAGGATATATCAGTATTATCATCACGGACGATGATTGCCGTGCGGATATACGCATATGGCTCCGAAAAATCATATGTCTCTGCACGCTCAGGCGTTACTTCAACGCCATTTGCGACAATGTCATAACGATCAGCATTGAGGCCGGCGAAAAGGCCATCCCACTCACCCTCGACAAACTCCGCTTCCACACCCAGGTACGAAGCAATTCCTCTGGCGACTTCAATGTCGTATCCGACAAGTTCATCGTTCTCATCATGGAATGTCCAAGGCGCCCATGTTCCTTCGGTTGCAACGATGATACTCCCCCTTTCCTTGATACGCTCGAGAAGATCACCATCTGCTTCACTCTCTTTCTCCGTTTTCTGGCACGATACTGCTGCAAGGCAAAGAAGGACCGACAGCAGAACAAATATATATTTTCTCATCTTATTTCCTCCATATTAAGAAATTCCTTTGTTCGTTCCTTTTTAGGTGAGGAGAAGAATTCCTCCGTCTTACCGCTTTCAACTATGACGCCATGCTCCATGAAAACCGTATGCTTCGATACATTCCTGGCAAAGTCCATGGCGTGCGTGACGACAACCATTGTCATTCCCTCATCTGCAAGCATTCTCATGACGCTGAGAACTTCCTTCGCAAGCTCCGGATCGAGAGCGGATGTGGGTTCATCGAAATACACGATCTCCGGGTCTGAGGCAATCGCACGCGCGATGGCAACACGCTGCTGCTGCCCACCTGAGAGCTGCGATGGATAATGATCCGCCCAAGCTGCCATTCCGACCTTCTCGAGTGTGGCCTCCGCTTTGGCAATTGCTTCCTTCTTTCCCATTTTCCTGACAACGATAAGACCTTCAGTCACATTCTCAAGCGCCGTCTTGTTCCGGAAGAGATTGAAATTCTGGAAGACAAATCCCGTACGTTTTCTTATCTCTGACTTCTCTTTCCCTGAAAGCTCATTCATGCGGTAGGTCTTCCCGGCAAATTCCATGGTTCCTGAATCAGGAGTCTCGAGACAGTTCAGACAGCGCAGGAATGTTGTCTTTCCGGATCCGCTCGGTCCGAGAAGCGCAACGACATCACCCTTCCCGACTTCAAGGGAAATACCATCAAGCACCTTCATTTCCCCGAATGATTTTCTGACATCACTTACACGGAGAATCATATTCTGTACCTCCCAAGCTTTTTCTCGCCCCATCTCTGGACCCTTGTCAGAACCGTGCAGAATATAAGATAGATGATTCCGACCTCAATATACAGCGCAAGCGGCTCATAGGTTCTTGCGACAATGCGCTGTGTGGCCATGAACATCTCCGTTACCGTGATGTTCGCAGCAAGAGAAGTATCCTTGACCATGGAGATTATCGAGTTGGCAAGTGTCGGGAATGAAATCCTCAGGGCCTGAGGCAGCAGGATCCTCCGCATTATCTGCATGTAGGACATGCCAACACACTCCCCCGCTTCCATCTGCCCATATGGAACAGCCTCCAGCCCTGCCCTGATTGTCTCAGCACAGTATGCGCCTTCATTTATCGCGAATACGATGATAGCGGCAGGAAATGGGTCTATAAGGATTCCTATATTCGGAAGGCCATAGAAAACGACGAAGAGCTGGACAAGAAGAGGCGTTCCTCTTATCACCCAGACATAGAAGCGTGCAATATCCTTCAATATGCGGACCTTCGCATACTGTATCAGAGCAACGGCAATGGCAATGACCATCGCGATGGCAAAAGATATTATCGTAAGCGGTATCGTGACAGTAAGACCCGGAATGAGAATCTTAAAAAAGGAATCAGCAAGAATTCCGATAATCCTTTCACTCAGCATCCCGTGGCCTCTCAGTTTCAAAGTTTTTCTGCAAGAAAGCTCTCCCTCACAAGGTAAAGAAAAGATAATACAAAGACGCTGCTTCAGCAAATAGGGAAAGTGACTGGTGTTTCTTTGTTATGGCTCACTAATTCTTCTTTCTAGGCAATTACCAACCTTATAATTCTTTTATTTGGAATGAAATATGTTACAAAATTAACAATTACTGAATATTTATGAACGGAATTAACAGATTACTAACACTTTATTCTTTCGCTTTTATTTACACGGATTTAACACTTGCTTTACGATTTTCACGGAGGAATGCCACACATGGATGTCACATTCACCTATTTCTGCCAGCAGATATTCTCATCCCCTGCCCTTCTGGTCACATCGGTCCTAACGCTCGGGGTAATATTCGTGAATGGCTGGACAGATGCACCAAATGCTATCGCGACATGCATCACAACACGCTGCATGAGACCACGGCCAGCAATAATGATGAGTGCCATATTCAATTTCCTCGGTGTCCTGATAATGACGAGGATAAATGCCTCAGTCGCATCGACAATAAGCAACATGGTCGATTTTGGAACTGACACGAATACAGCGCTCATAGCTCTCTCAGCCGCCCTTTTCTCTATTGTCGTCTACAGTACAGGAGCCTCATACTTCGGAATTCCCACAAGTGAAAGCCACAGCCTCATTGCAGGCCTCACAGGGGCAGCTCTTGCTGCAGGAAAAGGATTCGAGGCCATAAACGGCAGCGAATGGATCAAGGTCATCTATGGCCTTGTACTGTCGCTTTTGCTTGGTTTCGCCATCGGCTTCATAGTCTGCAAGATCGTAACATTCATCTGCCGCGGATTCGACAGGAGAAAGACAAACAGATTCTTCAACTTCGCCCAGATGGCAGGAGCTGCGGCAATGAGCTTCATGCATGGCGCACAGGATGGACAGAAATTCATTGGTGTCCTCTTTCTCGGCATAGCATTCTCAAACGGAGAGACAAGCGTGCATGGTATCATGATTCCGGTCTGGCTCATGATTCTCTGCTCCATCGTCATGGGTGTGGGAACAAGCGTCGGTGGAGAGAAGATCATACGCTCTGTCGGAATGGATATGGTCAAGCTTGAGAAATACCAGGGTTTCAGCGCGGATGCAGCCGCTTCCCTCTGCCTTCTCTTCTCCTCTGTATTCGGTATACCAGTATCGACAACACACACGAAAACCAGTGCGATAATGGGCGTAGGGGCTTCCAGACGCCTTGGCGCGATAAACTTCTCCGTTGTCAGGGACATGATGCTCACATGGGTATTCACCTTCCCTGGTTGCGGAATCATAAGCTATCTGATGGCAAAACTATTCCTCGCTATATTCTAAGGAGTTCATATGGCAAAGAAACAGGATAATTTCTATTTTGAGACCTTCATCAAATGTGCAGAGCATGCAGTAGAGGCTTCCAGGATTCTCCGTCGTTCAATCGAGTCCTACAATCCTGATGGTCTTGATTCGATTCTTGAGGAAATCCACAACACAGAGCATGCTGCGGACATGAAGAAGCATGAGATGATGAATGTACTTGCTAAGGCCTTCATTACTCCTATTGAACGCGACGACATCATTCTTCTCAGCCAGTGTCTGGATGAAGTCGTGGACAAGATTGAGGATGTTGTTCTAAGGCTTTACTGCGATAACATCAGGACAATCAGGCCCGAAATGATCCAGGCTGTGGACATCGTCGAAAAATGCTGCAGCGAGATGAAACTCATGATGGAGGATTTCAGTGATTTCAAGCATTCGAAGACCCTTCATGAGAGAATCGTCAGGATAAACACACTTGAGGAAGAGGCTGACAGAATCTTCATCTCAAGCATGAGAGCGATACATACAACTGAAAAAGACCCCGTTGAAATAATCATATGGAGGGATGTCTTCCGCTATCTCGAGCAGTGTGCGGATGCCTGTGAGCATGTAGCGGAAGCCTGCGAGAAAGCTTACATGAACAATACTTGAAAAAACCGGATACTTTTTTCCTTCATGATTCTGGCTTCTTTGAAATATACTGGTTATCGGTGAAAAAGGAGAGCGCGATGACGGAGAAGGAGAAAAGGGATCTGGGGCTTTGGTATGATGCGAATTTCAACAGAGAGATAAGCAAGGAAATCAGGAGGGCAAACGACCTCTGCTTCCAAATAAACAGCACACTTCCTTCTGATAAGGAGACAGTAATGAGGCTCTTTCGTGAGCTCATTCCTGACACAGGGGAAAACGTAAGGATAGCCACACCTTTTCTTGCAGATTACGGATACCGCATTTCCATCGGCAGCCACACTTTCATAAATCACAATGCCTATCTGATGGATGGAGGCGGAATAACGATAGGTTCTCACTGCTTCCTCGGTCCTGACATCGCAATATACACAGCACTTCATCCTCTTCTCCCGGAAGAGAGGGAGCAAGGATATGAGCTTGCAAAGCCCGTCATCATCGAGGACAGTGTATGGACTGGTGGACGTGTGACGATCCTTCCGGGAGTGAGAATCGGAAAAGGTGCGGTAATAGGCGCAGGAAGTGTCGTGACAAAGGACATTCCTCCGATGACAATTGCCTATGGCAATCCCGCAAGAATCATAAGGGAAATCACCTCAGACGATACAATAAGAAAGGAAATCTGACCTGTTTTGTACTATACTCATTCCAGAAAAGGCGGTGAATTATGAAAGCATTGGCATTTGGAGAGATTATCTGGGATACATTCGAAGACGGTGAGACGCTCGGAGGCGCACCGCTGAATGTGGCAGGACACATAGCAAGGCTTGGCGGAGAAGCAAGCATCATAAGCGCAGTCGGAAACGATGCGATTGGAAGTGCGTCCATCGAAGAAATAAAACGGCTCGGAGTCGATACATCCTTCATGAAAATCTCCGAGTATCCTACGGGACGGGCATTCGTGACCCTCAGAGACGGAATACCTTCATACGCCTTCAATGATCCCGCCGCCTGGGATGATATAACGCTAAGCGATGACCAAGCTGAAGGCGCGGGAAAAGAGAAATGGGATGTCATGATCTTCGGCACGCTGGCACAGAGATCAAAGACATCAAGGGAAACGCTTTATCGCGTCCTCGATACAGTGAAGGCATCTGAATTCTTCTTCGATGTGAATCTCAGACTCTCTTTCTATACAAAGGAGATCATCGAAGCATCTCTCAGGAAAGCCACGATCGTGAAAATGAACGATGATGAGATTATAAGAGTGTCTGAGATGCTTGGGGCAGATGGTATCAGGGACATCATGGACCGGTATGATATAAAAATCGCCATAACAACATACGGCAAGGACGGGACAAGAATACACGAGAAAGGCAAGGACGATATCATCATCGGAGCGGGCAATGTACTTGTGAAGGATACAGTAGGAGCCGGTGACAGCCTATCTGCTGCATTCCTGTACTTCTATACAACTGAGAAGGATATAAAGAAAGCAGGAGAGAAAGCAGCCCTCCTTGCAGACTATGTCGTCGGCGAAAAGGGCGCTATACCAGAGTATTCCCAGCGTATCAGGGAAAAGCTATTTTCCTGATCTCAGATTACTTTCATGAAGACTGAGAGAGCAGCCATCAATTTCAAGATGCACATCATCATCGCGAACCGATGATGATGCAGAGACCCTGACAGGCTTACCGGAGAGCGCGATTGCGGTGACAATCCTTGCAGAAGATGCAGTCATCCGGTACTCAAGCCTGTCAACGGCTTTATACATCCCCTGCTCCTTCCCTGTTGCGATATAACCTGCAACAGGATTCATCACCCCTCTCGATACTGAGAGATTTCCATCTCCGGAGAAGGATGCAGAAGCGTTTTTATATATTGCAGAAGCAGGACCTATCGCAACACGTTCATCATCCAGATGCCAGAGGAGGCAGTACTCATGCTCTGCTCCCGATTCGATTCTGTCAACGATAAGGAAAAGCGATTTGTCACGAAGGAAATAAACCGTGCGCTTCCATTTTGCAGGACGCTCCTCAGAAGAGCCATAAGGACCA